>JAGVGX010000045.1 GCA_020056865.1 Desulfobacterales bacterium | reverse complement strand
TTTGTAAATAACCATCCAAGATAACATACAGACACCAAATCAATAAAAACACATCCAGTATGTTTATTCGGGAATATCCTGCTTTATTGAAAAGAAAAGACTGTAAAAACAAAACAACACTCATCATAGATTTTCACGGTAATTAATTGACCGTATTTTTAGGAATACGCAGCTCCCTCAAAGGTAATGGTTTTATCCCCTAACCAGGAGTATTTCTGCTGGTTAAATTTCGGCATTACTTCAAGTATAAGCGGGAGGTCTCTTTTCTTTTTTAATTGCACGGCGATGTTTTTATCTCCTATTTCAATATCGGCTCCGTTAAGGACAAATTTATCGTAGAGCCTTTGCACCGAAAGATCCGCATATCGGCCGAGTTCCAGGGCAAACAACCGATAAAGGTTATGGGCAAGGATAGACATGGTGAGATCGAAATCGACTTTGATAACCATTGACGAAGAGACCAGGTTCAGGTGAAAGAAATCAATCTGGTCGGAGATGGATTTCTCAACTATCCAGCGACGGGCATATTTCCGGATAATTTGTTCGATCGGTAAGACGCTGTCATTCGTAATAATAATCGCGGGTTTAATTTTCCCATTGCCCGTTATGGTGATTTGGCGGATATTCTTGTCATAGCCATTGAGGAATACCGATTCATCGTACACGCGCAAAGTCCTGTGCTTACTGCCTGCACATTCGACTTTGATATTCTTCCATCCCCGTGAGGGAAGTTTGGCGATTCTCTCAAGGATCAGTTTCCCCCTACGGCGGATGGTGATAAATTTTATCTTATTCTGGTCAAGCTTCTTTAAGTTTTCGTAGTTGGTGAACTTGCTGTCAAAAATTAGATACCTGAGTTTGTTGTCCTTCTTCTTGCCACCTTCCCGATAGAAGTCCAGAAATTCAAGGACTACCGCACTTTCATCCTTTTGCAATACATTGGCGCCACCATAATCGATCAGCCCGCTATCGGGGTCATGAGCAAGCACAGCCAACATACTGCCCAGGGCCTTGCCTCGTTTCCCCGACCAGTTGTTCTCCAAATGGCTATCGTCACCCCAGTAGGGGATTGTCGTAAAATCGAGATTAGAGGTATCTTCCAGTAATCCAAACTTCATCCATAGCTGATGAAGCTGTTTTAAGAACGTCTGGTTCATCTCTGTGGTCACGCGGTCAGAATACGAGGTGTACCAAGCGGTTTTGGGCAAAACATTGAGGCCGGCAAACAGACCCATTCCCCTGTCCATGCACCAGGTATCGTCCGAGGAATACCGGCGGCGGCTGGCCAGTTTCAGGGCGAGAAAACATAGAATTGACGAGGCATTGTTGATGACCGATGTGCCGGGATAGTTTGATTGAGCTATCACGGTATCTATCTCATAACGATTGATGATCGCCAAAAGCATAAGTATTCCTGCATTGGAGCTTTTGAAGGTTTCATTTTCAAAACTTAGAGGAGCTGATTTTTCTGCTTGTATCTGCACCTTGTCCAATTGTTGTTTAACAAGTTTTGTTCGCCTTGGCAAACGTGAAAAACCTTCCGCGGCAACAATGTTATAAATATTCTTCTCTGACATGGATTGCCCCAAACTGTCGAGGGCAACTTTGATGTCAGGCACAGAATAATACTTCTTGCGCATATCAATAATCACAGATTTTGCCCCAAGGGTTTCTGTTGAGATTTTTCTTCCTGGCGTGTTCTCGACAAAAAATAAGGTGTCGGGATGGTTCACACTAAGCTTACCCCTGAAAGAAGATACCAGGGAAGTAAAAGCCCGGTAGGTATACCCAAAACGATCGGCAACTTCATGGGCAGAGATGTCTTCAACATAGTACATCCGTAAAGCTTCGTATTGTTTGTGTGCCACTGATTTTGGCTGCAAAAAAAATGCAACTGGTTCCATAGTACTGTTTATTATTACCGTGATAAATATAACACATATTCACTAAATAATAACAACAATACACTATAAACTTATTAACAATTTGATTAATTGTTGTTTATAACATTCCAGAATAAGCTATCTTTCAAAAAATGGTGAAATGGTTGCAAATGGAAAATATTAATATACCGTATAAATATATTCAATTACAAAACCACACGAACTGTATCTATTTCAATATCAGACAATAACACAAACAATTCCTGAAAACAGCATACAAAAAATACGGTCAATTATTGACGTGAAAATCTATGATTATGGTATTTTCAAGTTTACCGGTTTCCTTTAAGGCTTTGATAATTTCTCCAACAGCTTTATCAATTCCGGTACACATGGCATAATAACCATGATAATCTTTTATAAGTTCTTTTAAACTAGTGCCGTATTTACCGGAAAGTTCCTGTGCATCAGGTCGCAAAGCAATGCTGTCAGGGTTATATTTCTCCATTAATTCGGGAATGGTATTGTATCGCAAAGGGTTATTACGCTGTGCCCCTTGATCGTGTGGTGCATGATAGGATACAAACAAAGCAAATGGTTTGTTTGTATCAACTTCTTTCAGAAAATCTATGGCCTGATTAGTTTGGCCGTAAACTTCCCATTCTTTAAAATAAACTTTTTCACCTTTTTCATTAAAATAAAATGACTTCCCGGGACGGAAATCTAAAGTACAGT
>JAGVGX010000290.1 GCA_020056865.1 Desulfobacterales bacterium | reverse complement strand
CTTGTGGCATTTGAAGGCCGCAAAATACTCAGTTATATATGGGACTCAAATGCGCCTGAAGGCACAGTAGCTGACGAGTCTATTGCATGGCCTGTCAGCCTGAAGGTGAAGGTGCTTACGTTGAAGTCAGGGACTTCTGATGCAGGCAAATGGCTGGCAGTCACAAGAAATGTAAATGATGATTACAGGAAATTATTCAACGAAGAACCGCCTCATGTAAAAGGCATCAGAATTCAGACAAACTCCCAGCATACGGAAAGCATAGGAGAGGGTTATGTCGGGAAGATTGTATTCAGCAAGAATCTGGCTGTGGCAAGATAGTCTCGGAAAACCTGATTGATAAACCTGAAAAGAGTTGCCTAATTAGTGAGCATATACAACAGGTTCAATTTCTTCTGAGGGCAGGAATACCTAAAGACTATATAGAGGATAAATTTAAAAATTGTTCTGCCAATAGATTTCTCTTTATTTTTCGAACGGTTCCTCTTATAATTTCATTGTTGAATAACTATAGTGAAAAACTATATAATCGGCTATAAATATTCTAACTAACTTATTTTTAGTTTGTGGGCAGTGGCAGGATAAGATTTTGAAAGAAACGGAGCAGAAGAGGTGATGTAATGGAAAAGACATCCGTGGATGAAATACTATTTTTTTTAAAGCAGAACACTGAATTGCTTAATAGAAGCTTTGGCGTTACCCGTATCGGAATATTCGGGAGTTTTGCGAAAGGCGAGCAAACGGCCTCAAGCGACATTGACATAGTTGTTGAGATGGAGCACAGCAGAAAAAACATTCATAGTTTCTTGAAGTTGAAGAGGTTTTTGGAGAAAGAGATGGAAAGGAAAGTAGACCTCGGATTTGAACATTCCCTTAAACCGGCAATAAAAGAAAAAGTTTTAAAACAAATTATTTATGCCTGAAAGGGATGTTCAGCTATATCTTGCGGATATTTTGGATTCATGCGAAGCAATTACCGAGTATGTTTCCGGCAGAACTTTTGAGGAGTTCTGTAAAGACAGGAAAACTTATTCGGCTGTTATCAGAGAATTTGAGATTATCGGCGAGGCGGCAGGAAAACTGCCCGATGTGTTGAAACAAAAGCGATCCGATGTAGAATGGCAGGACATAAAGGATTTTAGAAATCTCCTGATTCATGAGTATTTCGGGGTTGACCTTGAGGTTGTGTGGAAAGTTGTAAAGGAGGATCTTCCGGGCTTAATGGATGCGGTAAAAGAATTTATGGCAGGAGCGGATAAAAATAACGCGGGATAAGCCAATGAGCTTTTGTATAACGTGACGAAGATTCTTTTATGGAGCAGGAGAATGCAGGAGAAAAATAAGACTTTGAAGGCGGCGGTGTAAAGGGATTTGGGGGATGTGAAATGTGTCTGAAAGATAAATGCACAAAAGCAAGCCTGACTGCAAACTTAACTTCTTCTTAAAAGGGGAAAATGGAATTCGATTACCTGAAAGCTTTTTATTCATCACAGCATGATGAAGGAAGCCTTATAGAGGGTATTGACTCCCTTTTGCATACTTACAATAAACTACAAGCTAAAGTCTTCCCCTGCTATATAGACAAA
The DNA here is from genome assembly GCA_020056865.1 of Desulfobacterales bacterium. The sequence goes on along the minus strand of JAGVGX010000290.1, from coordinate 2,173 downwards.
CGGTTTTTCGAAGCATTGCATGAAAGACCTGGCTTCAGAATCCTCTCAAAGAAAGCGAACATCACTTTATTTGAATATTCTCGTACCATAAAGAGCATAAAAAACCCCGAAACTCTAATTGGTAAATTTTTCACGGTTGCAAATACCGATTTTGAAAATATCTACACCGTAATTACAATTGATGATGCAGATTTTTTTTCAAAAGGTGTTATCAATTTTTTCTTGAATCAATATCCAAGAGTAAGCCTAACTTTTGTAACGCATAAAAAAATTCATAAGCTACTAACTAACTTCAGAGATAACAACTATCTAAGAGATTTTAAAATAATCAAGGCATCCGTAAAAAGCAGAGTAGAAAAAAAAGTTATTTCCTCCGTTCACTGGCCGGAGTTTACATTAGAAAAAGCATTTGAATGGGTAAAGGATGAAAACGGTTGGTTTGAGCGACTAACAATAGAGACGAAAAAGGAAACTTCCGAGAAATTTAATGTTTCTATCTCAAGAGATGGTATTGTCAAGACAAACGGATTCTTCAATTTATCCTATACTGACTTTATTCTGCCCATATCCAAGACAGTCCATGAAAACATATCCCTTTTTGGAAGAAGGGCACGACTTGAAAATAAAGGGGAAGTTAAACCGCTATGCATTGATTACGGATATGAGCTTTTTAAGACAGTTGATGAGAACAAGAGATTTATAGATGCTATGAGAAAATTAAAGGCAGCCTCCGTGTCGGTTATTCATGGCAATCCCTATGTCCAGCTTTCAATTTTTGATTATTTTGACGGCAGCTCTTATGACCTATGGGTATTGTCGATAGATAAGATTATAATTGTCCCTCAATTAAAATCATCGTTTCAGGCTATCAAGAGATTAATCAATCATATTTTTGATAATTATTATGAAGGTTCTATAAAGGAGTACACTTACAGCAATGGCTAAAACGTTCAGGGACAAAGTCGATGACTATAAAGATACCGTATTTGCCATTATTGGCTTTGGGAACCTATTTCGGTTTGATAACAAAACGCAGAGTATGGATGAGAGTGTAAAACTGGCACAGGGAAGGGAATTTAGGACCTCCTCCTCAAACAGGATTTCACCAGACAATATCGTCACGCCTGATTTGTGCATCCAGATAGGCAATGATAAGGGAATTGCGGCAGAGGTCAAAATTAGTTTTCCGAAAAACCAAGAGCATTGGGCCGATGATTTTAACCAGTTGATGAAATATGACGACAATTTAGAAAACTGGTGGACAGCAGATTCGAAAATCCAGAACCACGATATAGTTTTATTGCCACACCCATCAAGGTCTGTAATGGTCGAAGAATATTTCCAAAAACAAAGCAGTCAGGGTGAAGTGAAGTTTGAGAGGCCGTTCTCAATAGTGGAGTTTAACAGGTCTGATCAAAGCAACGGATACTATTTTTTCAGGAAACGTTCTGGAGAAATGAAGGCAGATGAGGAAATTGCAGAAAAATTGAAATATGGCATTCAAGTGCCCACAGAAAAGTTGATGCTGAATTATGAAAAGCACAAGCTGTATGACTCAAAGCCACCCATGCCGTATCTACTCCATATTATTTGGGAAAGTATCATTTTGCGATTTGCCTCCGACAGCCAGGATTTATCACAAAGTAGAAAAACTAAAATTGAAATTGTGACAAGCGTAGAGAAAATAACAAAAGAGTTATATGACAATTGCTCATTCAAAGGATTTAATTTTGACGAAAGTGATCACCAGCCAAAGGTGCCATTAACATCTTGGGTAAGAACTGCTGTCCATGCGTTGGTAACATTTAAGTATGCAGAATGGATAAATCAAAGCGAAGGCACCTGTAAGATATATTTCAACAAAAGATTAAATGATGTCTTTGAAACTTTCATAAATTTATGCTTGGAACATAATATTGATACTGAGGATATAGAGGGTAGCGAATATCAAGAAGAATTATTCAAAAGCAAAAATCATCGCATCACTAATGAATAAGAAAAGAAGGTCAACGGCTTACTGTTCAGGGAAAGAAAAGGGGACAGTTGTTCTCGCTCACTAATTCGATCCATGACGCGCCGAGGAGAGTAACTTTATCAAAAGGTGTTTCATAGTTCACGCCTCCCTATCTTAACCTGTTTTTGTTTGTGAAGCAGTTGTTCTTGACCTTTAGCT
>JAGVGX010000167.1 GCA_020056865.1 Desulfobacterales bacterium | reverse complement strand
TTTAAATAAATATATGTTATAAATTATTTTAAAATAAAAATTTATGGTAACCGTTCACGGTTGTCGGTTCACAGTTCTTTGTTTGCTGGATAAGGCGTTGCGAACCGTTTGTGAAAGATCTTTCAGCGCAACAGGTTTCATGAGAATATCCGTAATTTTGGAAGATCCGGTTGTTTGATTTGAAACCTGTTCGCTAAAGCCGGTACACAGTATAACAGGTATATCTGGACGTATTTTTAAAAGCGCTGCGGCAAGATCTATTCCAGTCATGTTAGGCATGGTATGGTCGGTTATAACAAGATCGTATTGGTCAGGATTTGCTTTGAATGCTTCCAGCGCATCGATGCTGCCTGTTCTAAACGAAACCGTGTAGCCCAGCCCTTCAAGCATCTGCTTCATGAGCTGTAAAATATGTATTTGATCATCCACCAGCAATATGTGTTCATTTCCGGTAGGAAGCGTTATGGATGACGTTGTTTCAATTTCATTCGAGTAGCTATCGATAACAGGAAGATAAACATGAAATGACGTCCCTTTCCCAGGTTCGCTATACACGGAAATATTCCCGTCATGATTTTTTACGATACTATGGGTGATGGAAAGCCCAAGTCCCGTACCCTTGTCTTGCTCCTTGGTTGTAAAATAGGGCTCAAAAATTCTTTCAAGAACATGTGGTTCCATACCGCAACCGGTATCACATACAGATAACCGGTTGTATGCGCCGCCTTTTAGTCCTGGTTGTGATGCAAGGTCATCGGGACCGAATTCAATTTTCTTCAGGGCTATAGATAATGTTCCCCCTTTTTTTTCCATGGCGTGAAATGCGTTGGTACACAGATTCATTATAACCTGGTGGATTTGAACAGGATCTGCTTGAATTGTCCCCAAATTATTTGAAATGTCCAGCGTAACTTTTATGGTAGAGGGAAAGGTGGCTTTTATAAATTTTGCCGCTTCCTTGACGATGGGGGATATCTGTATTTGTTTTTTTTCATGCTTTTCCTGCCTTGAAAAAGCAAGAATTTGTTTGACAAGGTCTTTTGCCCGATTTCCTGCGTTCAATATTTCTTGCAGGTTTTTTCTCGCCGGGCTATCTTCCGGCAACAATTTAAGGGTAATTTCAGCATAGCCCATAATAGGAAAAAGAATATTGTTAAAATCATGGGAGATCCCGCTTGCAAGGGTTCCTATGGCTTCCATTTTTTGAGCCTGTATCATTCGGGCCTCGAAGGTTTTTTTATCTTGTTCTGCTTTTTTCCGTTCAGAAATATCCCTTATGATGACAATATATTCCGTACTGTGTTTATAATCCTTGTTTCCGGTTACATTAATTTCCACGGGAACAGTTGAATTGTTTTTTGTTATAAGGTCAATTTCATTGGTTTTATGGGAAATGAGCCCTTTTCTACGATTTAAATGCCTGCTCAGGCTTTCTTCGCGATATGGATGAGCTACGATGTCAAGCCAATTTAGGTGTTTCAATTCTTCAGGTGTATATCCCAAAAGCGTTTCTGATGCCTTGTTGGCAAAGGTTATTTTCCCATGTTTAGCGACGATAATGCTGTCTGTGGCATTTTCAACCAGGGAGGCATATCTTAATTCAGATGCCTTAAGGGTGTCTTCTGCCATTTTACGTTTTAAAACAGATGCCAGCATATCGGTAATCGTGCTGAAAAATTTGAGGGAATACTCTGTGATATCCTTTGGTTTATGGTCAAAAAGCTGCAACACACCAATCAATTCTTCGCCTTGTTCCAGAATGGGCCAGGATATGAATGCACGACAGTCATATTCATCAAGTCTTTTTTTATGGGTTTTGTTTATTTCGTGAAGGATTGCGTCAGGTGCAAAAACAGGTTTTAATGTTCTGGCTGTAATGGCGGATGCACATATGGGATCGTCAATCGAAGTGGCCACGTTCATTTCCTTGTATTGATCAATTCCTACAGATGCCCCTTTTTTCAAAATTCGGGTTTCTTTATCGTAAAGCCGTAGGGTTCCGCATTCAAAATCCAGTGTACGGGCAAGATCGGTTAATAATATCTGACATAACTCCTCTATAGTTGATGAATATGCAGCAGCTTTTGTCAGGATGTAAAATGCGTTGTGTTCCAGTTCAATTTGTTTTTGATATTTTATTAAGCGGGTGATGTCATGGGCTGATAAGATAATATATTTAATGTGTCCTTTTTCATCCGGATACGGTTCAAGATGGATTGAAACATGTTTAATATCTTCAGCGGTCTGAATCCTTTCTTCAACAACAGCAGGGGCGCCATGTGTAGCTCCAATAATTTTTTCAGTTATTTTTTTCTTAGCATCAGAATCAAAGTCCCAAAGAGATAACTCGTTTACATGCTTGCCGGCAACCTGGTCAAACGTCATATGGACAAAATCAAGAGATGCTTTGTTGGCAAAGAGTATCCTGCCTTGAGGATCCAGAAGAAGATGGAATGTTGTAAGTCTGTCTAAGTAATCTGTTAACGAAATTTCATAATTGGCTGCCATGAATAGATAACCTTTTTTTACATTGTAAATTTGTTTCTAAAATATAATCGGCATTTTTTTGTTCAACTAAAATAAAATTTTTATTTTTGACATGTATTACGGATGTGTGAGAAGGGTTGATCATCATTTGGCAAAGAACAAATCTTGTAACCGTTCACGGTTAAAAAGACTGTGAACCGACAACCGTGAACGGTTATATTTATGGAGATGAATCATTATGGCTAACGAACGGATTTTGGTGGTTGAAGATGAAAAAGATATTTTTGAACTGATTCGATTTAATCTTGCAAGAGAAGGATATGTTGTTACGGGTGCAACCAGCGGTGAAAAGGCATTAAAGCAGATATCAGTGGAATTACCGGATCTTGTTGTTCTTGATCTTATGCTTCCGGGAATAGATGGACTTTCTGTTGCAAAAAAGATTAAAAATAATCCTGAAACAGAAGGTTTGCCGATTGTGATGTTGACAGCTAAAACAGAAGATTCAGATATTGTATCCGGTCTTGAAATTGGGGCCGACGACTATATAACAAAACCTTTCAGTCCGAGGGTTCTGATTGCAAGGATCAGAGCGGTTCTAAGAAGAAAAATCGATCGCAAGGATGGAGATAACTCGATGATTCGGGTTCACAATCTTGAAATTCATTCCGGTCGAAGGGAAGTGAAAGTTAGCGGAAAGCCTGTTGAACTTACCTATTCAGAATTTTGCATACTTAGTTTTCTTGCAAATAAACCAGGCTGGGTTTTTACCAGGTATCAGATTGTTGATGCCATCAGGGGAGACGATTATCCGGTAACAGATCGTTCAGTGGATGTCCAGATTGTCGGCCTGAGAAAAAAATTAGGGTCTGCCGGAAAATACATTGAAACGGTAAGAGGTGTGGGGTACAGGTTCAAGCAATAATATTGGAATTTGTTTTGCTTGCTACAGGTGGTTTTATGTTATTGCCTCATGTTTTGGTTTTTCTAACAAAAATCTAACATAAATTTAATTTTTTTTTAATAATACATGCCTATATTGCCTCAACTGCTCATATTGGCAGAGAGATGATTTTTTATAAAATCAATCATTATTAATCCGTTTTAATTACATGGGAGGGTATGAATTATGAAAAAAGTTGTGGCAATTATGTTGATGGCGTTTGTATTCAGTGCGATTGTAAGTACCAGCGCGAACCGTTGTTTTGCAGGAGAGGTTGATAGTTTGATTGAAAAGCTTGTTGATAAGAAGATTCTTTCCCCTGAAGAAGCAAAACAGCTTGCTGATGAAACAAAAAATGAAGACAAAAAGCAGGCACTTGAAATCCCCGAGTGGGTGGGGAAAATGAAATTTTCCGGTGATTTAAGGCTTCGCCATGATACCCAGTGGAGAGATGAAGGCGATGACAAATACAGCCGTAACCAGGAACGGTTTCGGCTGCGGGTTGGATTTACATCTAAACCAACAGAAACCACGGAAGTCGGCGTCAGGCTGGTTTCAGGATCAGGCTCTCAAAATACCACAAACCAGAGTGCCGATGAACATGCAAGCGGAAAAAACATTTTTATCGACAAGGCGTATCTGACGTGGAAGCCGGATTCTTATATTGAAATCACCGGCGGAAAACAGAAAAACCCGCTGTTCACCAGTTCCCTGGTGTGGGATTCGGATGTGAGCCCTGAAGGGATTTCAGAAAGTTTTAACGCAAAAATTTCAGATTCGGTTAACCTGTTTGCAAATCTGGGGCAGTGGTTTTTAGAAGAGTTGAATGTGAAGGATACGGACAGGGACGTTACGCTTCTTGTTTATCAACTGGGATCTGAAATTAAGGTATCTGATAACGTCGGTATTCAGATAGCCGGGACCTATTATGATTTTGCGAACCTTGATGAACTTGGATGGAGCAGCAGCGTGCTTTCAGATGATGGTGAATTTTTGGGGTACAATCATAAACAGAGTCAGCAGATGATTTTTGATAATAAGAAAAAGCTGTTAAATGAATTCGGATGTTGGGAGATCGGGGCAAAGGTTAAGATAAAAAAATTGCTGCCTGTACCGGTTTCCATATTTGCCACCTATCTTGTTAACGAAAAAGCGGATATGGACGAGCTTGTTGAAAAGGGAGTGGATCCTGGAAACAGTGATCCGACAGATCTTCTGGCATATGGGGGGGACGACAGAGATAACGGCTGGCTTGCAGGCGTTTCTTTCGGAAGCGAAAAAAAGAAAGGCGACTGGAACATGGAATATTTTTATCAGGAGCTTGAAGATTATGCATTCCCTGCTGTATTTGTTGATTCCGACTTTCATGGCGGAGGAACCAATAATAAAGGTCACTATGTCCATGGAATTTATTGCTTGACGGACAACATTCAGGCCAAAGCCACAGGGTTTTTTACAAAACGCGAAGATGAAGCCAAGGACGGCAAAAAGGATGAAGACAGAATTCAGCTTGACATCATAGTTAAATTTTAACACCATTAACAAGACAATCATTATGTTTGTGTTTATTCCAAATTAACTATAAAATAAGGGAAAAAGAAAATGAAATCCATATTAAGACCCATACATAAGACACTCGTTGTATTGATTACAATAATATTTTTTTCATCTCCTGCTGTTGCATTAGAGGTTGACCGGGATATTTCCGACTACAAAACAACAAAGGGGGTTTCCGGGAGTTTAAAGTCCATAGGATCCGATACCCTAAACAACCTGATGGCCTTATGGTCTGAAGGATTCCAGAGATTGTATCCTGGTGTTAAAATTGAAGTTGAAGGGAAAGGATCTTCAACTGCGCCTCCGGCTTTAATTGAAGGCGCCTGTCAATTTGGGCCTATGTCCAGAGAGATGAAACCCCAAGAAGAGGATACTTTTCAAAAAAAATTCGGTTACAAACCTTCTCGTATCAGAGTTGCTGTAGATTCGCTTGCGGTATTTGTCCACAAGGACAACCCGATCACATCGTTAACCATAAAGCAGGTGGATGCTATCTTTTCCAAAGACAGAAAAGGAGGTTATGCGAGCGATATCAAGACCTGGGGAGACATCGGACTGACCGGAGAATGGGCAGATAAGCCTATTTCTCTATACGGCCGCAATGCTGCATCTGGGACCTACGGATATTTTAAAGAAGTGGCACTTTTTAAAGGTGACTATAAAGATACTGTAAAGGAGCAGCCTGGGTCATCTTCAGTTGTTCAGGCTGTTGCCACGGATAAGTATGGCATGGGATATTCAGGCGTTGGATATAAAACAGCAGACGTAAAAACGGTTCCTTTATCCCTGGGTAAAGATGATGACGCGTTTGATGCCAATGTTGAAAATGCATACAGCGGTGATTATCCGCTTACCCGTTTTCTTTATATCTATATCAACAAAAACCCTGTTCAAAAGCTCGACCCTTTAAAAGGAGAGTTCATAAAATATGTATTGTCTAAACAGGGCCAGATGATCGTTATCAAGGATGGATACTATCCGGTATCAAATTCCATTGTTGCAGAAGATCTTGGCGTACTTGGTCTTTATTGACCGATTGAAGTTTCATCTGCGTTCATTTAAATTCGTAAAAAAGATGCAACCATGCATAGAAAAACTAAAAAATCTGTTCTGATTGCAGATCGAATTGCAGACCGTGTGATTACAATCGGCGGCATTATGGTGATTGTTACGGTTCTTGG
>JAGVGX010000087.1 GCA_020056865.1 Desulfobacterales bacterium | reverse complement strand
GACCAGGCTGGTTAATTGCAGGTTTTATTTTTGCTCTTCTGGGTGGTTTGATAGGGTTAATCATTGGCGCTCACCTTGCAGTCGGTAAAGTGAAATTAGAAGACGGCACCAAAGTAAATAAATTCGACAAAGGCTCAAGAACACTGGGAACCATCATATTAGTGATTGGAATTATTTCTCTGATTACCTGGAAAACAATGACATCCCGCTAGTATTTTTCTGGCGACTTTATGTGAATCGGATAATAACACCTTTGAATATTCCGCTTTTTCAAAAAAATGTACCTTTGAACAATTTTATTACAATTCTTACGTTCTTAGAAGAATCAATTTGAATCAGGATGTCCTTCTTAAAGAAATTTTTATTGCTAGCCGGTATACTTGTGTTTATTTTCTCCTGCAGAAAAGACAAAGAAATAACCGACCCCACTGCTAAACCCGGTTTTTCAGATGATACCGTAATGTTCGACACCGTGTTTACCACCATTGGTTCCACAACTAAACAACTGAAAGTTTACAACCCCTTCAACAAATCGCTGAAGATATCTTCGATTTATCTGGCGGGCGGGCAGGCCTCCAATTTCAGAATCAATATCAATGGGCAGGAAACCCTTTCAGCTACCAATATTATTATTCGCCCTAAAGACAGTCTTTACATTTTTATCACGGTGCGTGTCGATCCTAATAATTCGTATACACCTTTTGTAATCAGCGATTCCATTGTATTTGAAACCAACGGAAATATTCAGGATGTGAATCTGGTGGCATGGGGGCAAAATGCTTATTACCATACGCCCGATCATTTTTACGCGAACTTTCCTGCCTATTCAATTATTGATTGTAACTCAACATGGACTAATGATAAACCGCATGTGATCTACGGATATGCGGTAGTTGATTCTGCATGCAGCCTGACTATGCAGCCAGGAACTCGTGTTTATATGCACAACAATTCTGTGTTGTGGGTTTACAAAGATGGCACATTGAAAATTAACGGGAGTCTTGCTGATCCTGTAAAAATTCAGGGCGACCGGCTGGAATCATCTTACGCTGATCTTCCCGGACAATGGGGAAAGATCTGGCTTTCGAAAGAAAGTAAGAACAACGTAATTGATTATGCTATCATAAAAAACGGAACGATCGGCATTCAGGTAGATACACTCGGCAATTCTGCAAACCCAACGCTAACCCTTACCAACACCAAGATACTGAACATGAGTGGCGCCGGTATTTATGCACAGAATTCTAAAATTGTTGCTAACAATACAGTCGTTGCCAATTGCGCACAATATGCTGTGGCCCTTACTCTGGGCGGAGATTATGACTTCCGGCATTGCACTTTTGCTAACTATTGGACGTATGGCACACGCCAGACACCGCTACTGCTTTTGAATAATTACTATGAAGATGTTTACGGCACAACCCATGTGTATGCTCTGACCAACGCATATTTCGCGAATTGCATTGTTTATGGCAGCAACGATAATGAAATTGGTTTTGATAAAAATTCTTTAGGACCCTTTTTATTTAAGTTCGATTATTCCTTGTTAAAAATTGACCCTGCTGTGAATACAACAGACATTAACTTCTTTGAAGGCATTATTAAAAATTCAGATCCGACTTTTATAGATGTAACACTGAATGATTACCAACTGCAAGCTATTTCCCCAGCCAGAAATGCAGGGAAATTGCTTATTCCACCAATTCCTTATGATATTATTAATCACTACCGCTTGTTTGACACTCCCGATATGGGCGCATACGAATATCAACCCTGATTTATTTCTTCAGATTCAGTAAAAACTGAATGGTATCCACACCATCGGCATAGTCCCATGGGTCCGGCTGCTGTGCTTTTCCGGGCTTAACAAAATTATTTCCGGGCAATAAACTCACTACACACTGAAGTTGTGCAGCATCCGACTTCACTTTACCAACAGCCTCTTCCACCCTGTCGTATTCTTCATAATAGAGAACTGACACAGCCGATGCATAAGCATCCGATTTTTTTAGAATCAGAAAATCATTTCCAAAAAAAGCATCCTGATTCATCATAAATATCGCACGCTGATAATCGAAGTTATTCATATACTTCGTATGCTGTAAAACTGCTTTCCACTTTTCGCAAGCTAACAGAAAGGCAGTAAAATCGTATCCTTTCGGCACAAACAATTTTGAAACATTACGACAACCTAGTCCAAAATATTGAAAAATATCATCTGATAAATTCGTCAGTTCTTCAGCAGTTTCATCACCGGTCAATATGGCTGCAGAATTACGGTGCCCGCGCAATATGCTTGGATAATTTTGAAAATATTGTTCGAAATAACGGTATGAATTATTGCTACCGCTGGCAATTACGGCATCAAATCCTGTAAGACGTGGTTCTGAAAATTGAATTGTATCTGCCATTCGTACATCTACCAATTGAATTGTTTCAACGAGATGTTTAACGAGCAGTGTATCCGTTGAAGATGGTTTTATTAATGCTTTATTACCGGAAAGAAAAATACAGAAG
>JAGVGX010000259.1 GCA_020056865.1 Desulfobacterales bacterium | reverse complement strand
TGAACTTCCCTTTTGGAATCCTTTCTACTGCCATTTCGACACCTCCGTATTAGTTATTTTACCTCATACTTTGGTGTCCGGTTTTTCAATCATACCTCAGTACCAGCCGATAGCCCAGCCTGGCGTAAATTTCATGTCCTTTGCGCCCAACTGCCGAGCATTGTAGTTTGCTCTATGTATCCATCGCAGAAAGAGAATAGCAGTTACGATAATAAGAATAATTTGGAATACGCCTATAATTTGCTGCCGCGTGTCATTGGCGTTGGCGGCTGCCGTGGCTAACGGAATGGATGAGTAAACGCCTTTTTCAAAATCTGACAGCAATTGAATTTGTAAAATACCAGAAAATATCGAAATGATATCAAGAAGAATTGATGCCCACAGAAATATCTTTAACCATATTGTTAACGTTGATGAGTCTGTAGCATGTCCACGCGTGACTCTGTCGTGCATAGGCAGTTTCTTTTCTTCTGATATTGTAGCATTCCTTTCTGTTGGTTTAGGAACGGGCTCACTGCGTTTTGTGGTGTTTTCGGTTGTAGTTCTTGATGTCTTGATCTCCGAAGACACTTGCGTTGCAGTAGAAAGGTCTGATGCTAAATGCAAAATCAGCTTTTCGTACGCCTCATCAATTTCGGACATCATATGTTGCGCCTTTATTTGTATGTTCGGCTCATTAGAAAATTTGGAGGGATTCCAAACATTCAATAAATTTTTATAGGCTTGCTTGATATTATCTTTAGACGCATTTTGAGGCACTCCAAGAATTTGATAGTAAAAAGTAATTGCCCGATTTTCACTTTGTGATGCTTTCGCAGTATTTCTAAATGCTTTTTTCTCCTTTATGTCTTCAGAAGATGTAGTCGCTGCGGTATCTGATGTAGAGCCTTCAATATTTGCTTGGGTAGTTTGAATTGGTGCTGCTGTTTCAGGTTTATGAAACAACTCGCGCATGTCGTCATCAATGTCGTCATCAATGTCGTAGTCACTGAGTGGACGCCATTCATCCGTTTGACTGCTCCAGACAAAAGTGTCGTCAGTCAGTTCACCTGAGCGTTTTATATTTTTTATTGTTGCCGCCGAAATCGGGCCTATTTGATTTCCGTTTAATTCATAAAACCATTTTTCGCTGCTGTCATCTTCCGTTACTTTTTCTTCTGCGATTTCGTCCTTCTTATCTTCAGTAGTTATATCTGTCTGCTTAACTGGCACTTTATAGCCACAAATGCAGCTGCTCATCTCATCATCATTTTCATTGCCACATACGAGACAGGTCCACATTATAAAGGCCCTCCGCTCTGATTTCCACGGCCAACAGAAGTCTTATTGGTTCTAATATATTTTATCGCTGTTGCTTTTCATTGTCTCATTTCAGAGCGAACGATAACAATGAGAGGCGCGGCGTAAGGCGAAAGTCAAAACCAAACCACGGTTATTGCCGCGTCCCGCTCGATTGTATTGTTGTGCCTTGCCTCATTTTACTGAAAAAATCCTGCTTCGCAGTAATACAAGTCTTTCTCCCTGACTGCCCAGAATGAGATCATGTATTTATTCACATTAGGGTTATAAAAGCTATCAGAACAACACAGGTAATGTTTTACTTCCTTGTATGGTCCGCCCACGTCTTTGCCGTCATAGGAGAGCCATACATCGCCCGCTTTTGTCTCATAAAAAAATAATGGCTTACCTTTCAAGAATGTGTAATTGAAAATCTCTTCGACACCATATTTTGTATTTAAATTGATTCCATCAGCAATCACATTCGCCGCGTAGCCGATCACTTTCTTGCCTGTTACATTTGCTTTTTGGTATTCCAATATCCATTGGCCATTGTGGACATAAAAAGATTGTATTTCACCTGAAAATGGATGTTTGATAGGTTCTATCTTGTATACATTTTTCCTTCCGCGCTTTATAATATAACTTTTTCTTGCCGGTTTTAAATTAAGATATTCATATTCTTGTCCATAATAACTTTCATCTTCTTCAAGGGCAATAACTTCTTTCCCAAGGTTATAAGTTCTCAGTTCTGTTTGCACCATAAAAGGAGGAGGTTCGATATCTCGTAATTTCTTATTTTTCTTGTAAATATCCTTCAGTCTGACTTTGAAAAAATCCCATGGCTCTATATTAACAACTTCTTTTCTAATTTCAGCTTCTTCGCCTACATTGTGTTCTTCTATCAAGAAGTTTCCTTTAGGTGCTTGCACTGCATAGCTATTAATATATGTAGAGAGAGAAAATAGCAGCATTAAGCAGATGATAATCTTTTTCAATTTATTCTTCATTTATTTGTGGCACAACACGGACGTAACCCGTTTATCGGGTTGACGGACTGGTTGGAAATCCTTGCTCATTTGACTAAACAGTCGCTCTTCCTTTTTTCGTCTGAAATATTTATTCTTCAGCTTTAGCAAGTTTCATAGGCTACATAACCAACCGCACAAAGAAGCTACCTGATCAGCGTTAGTCAAATTGGCAGCATTGCTCAATGTTCCGTCTTCCAATTGGTTCCAGATTTCTTTGGCCATGCTGGTTTCAATAGCGGCACCTACAAAAAAAGTATGGGGTGAAAGTTTATGGTCCTTAAAGGCTTTGCGGATACGAGATAAAGATGTCCTCGCTGTTTTCCAGTGTTCATCTGCTCCAGCAGGATCGATACCACCTTTGAGTTCGCCAATTGCGATATAACGAGTTGGATCAGGAAATGCGGTGCTAATTTCCTGTGGTTTACAATTGAGAAGGCACAAATCTATGTTTTTTCCGATGAAAGGGATTATGCGGTTATAAATCATTGTGCGATGCCTGCCTTTGCTTGCCCAGCTAAGGGCTGTAAGATAGAGTTCTATGTCGGCATCATTATTCTTTCCGATCATCCATTCCTTACTGTCAGAATGAAGCCATTGATATGGAATTTTTGCAAGGGAAAGGTTGGCAAGCGTTGCGCGCGCAAGTTTGCGCTCTCCCATAACGCCTCCAACATTTCTCATCGAACCGCCAAGAGTATCTCCTCTTGTCAGCAAAAATCTGAAAACTAATTCTTCAACAAACGCAGAACCCGCCGGTTCAAGATATTTTGCAATTAATCCCTGAATTGCCTCGACTTTGTCTTGAGGTAAAAGGAACTTCATTGCTTTGTCTGATACCCCTGATGCTGTTAGCAGTGCAGATTGAATGCTCTCATTATTAAGTAAAGCCGCTGGTGTTTTGGCCTGAGATGCCGCTGCTTTTAGAGATCGGGCTTGTTCTACAAAAGGGGTAGCTCTGCGGTTTTTTTCAAGTGCTAATGCAACAAAACCAGCTCTGATTTCTTCATATGTAGTCACAAGTGCGGAACTGCCGGATAGATGTTTACGATGTGGTCTATTTGTAGTCATTATATTTTTCTCCAAACATAAACACACTTCCTTAGCTGATCGCGCCCATGTTTCCCCATTTGCTGGCTGCTGTTGCCTTTACCATTAGGCAAAACAAGTATATTTTCAACATGGAATCCTATTTTTTCAGCGATGTTTGATAAAATCATGTCTACTGAAATGCTTGCACCTGCATAACGAACATTGTCATTTACCATAAATAATGGTGTATTCGGTTTCAAACTACGCCAACACTCAGCAATAACACAGGCCATTTCATAAAAATAGCCTCGTACCATTCTAGGAATACCGTTATTGTTTAAACGTCCCCCGGCTTTTTCCTTGTCAAGGTAACTTAAAATGCTTTGTAATAACTCCTGATCATCTGCTGCTGATACAGCGGTTGTCCAATTTGGATTGATTTTTAATAAATCTTTAGCTCTATTCTCAACTGTACAACTTAACATTTCCTGCCGAAGTCCGCTTAACTCATCCTCACCTGTTCCTAGTAATGCCAATTCAAGGGCATAAGTCCGTGTATAATCATAGCGATTACAATAAGGCGGAGAGGTTATAACAGCATCATACGAATTCGCTTGAAGAGACGGCATAATGTCGAGGCAAGAGCCATTAAACAGGCTAATATTCCCCAGCAAAACTCTCAATGAGAAAAGGTCTCTGCAATCCTTATCAGCAATCAAATCATAATAAATTTCATGCAGCTTGTCACATATTGCTTTATCAAAATCGAGAATTTCTCCTTTGTCAAAGGGCTTTGCTCCTTGTCTACGGCCTGAACGGTAATCCCAGCGAAGATATTGTCCATCTTTACGTGTAAAGCTGATGGACTCAAGGATACACAGTAAGGCGAAACGTAATAACGATTGAACTCGATCATTTTCTTTTTGCCATGCGCCCATGTACAACTCTATTAAGTCACAAGTTCTTTCTGGATATGCGCCTTTCGTTATACGTAATGACGAGATAGGGCTTTTCACTTTTGAGTGATGCCATGGACATTCTGAAGCCCAGCGATTTATGGTATTAAAATCATCTTTTGTGAATTCTGCAGCTAAGTTTTTTCTGGTAAGAATAATCTGTTGCCCGATAGGCAGCAATTCAATCCCGTCAGCATCAAGCCCAGTGCCGCTTGCTGCAAATAAAGCAGTTCCGCTTCCTGCAAAAGGATCAAGAATTCTGCCTGTAGTAATTTTATAGTTTGATATTAAAGTTTCAATCAAAGATGCGGAAAATGCCTCTTTGTATTTATACCAGCGATAGGACGGCCTCGGCTTATTGGCCTGAAAGCTGACAAGCTGACGAGTAAGTGCAGGTTCGAGTTTGATTTTTTTATCAAAGTGATAAGAAAGCTCTCTGTCAAGAGCATCAATCCCGTCTAAAGCAGTTTGCTGTTCGATGGAACTATGTATATTGTTTTCAGGAAAGATATCAAGGGGGTCAATTAGTAAACCCTCAAGCGGGAAAAGAGTGCTGTCTATTAATTGTTTTGCTGTTGCTTTCATATGCCTTTTTTATATTTTACTCTGAATCATTACTGTCCGACAGTTAAGTGAATAAATTCAACTGGTTTTCGGAATCCGACATTTCCAGTTGCATGGTTGTTTCTGTAAGTAGTTGTAATAACGATGTTCTTTCGAAAACTGAGACACTCAGGATTTGTAAAATTGTGTAAAGACTTGCCGGAATCTTGAGTCGCTTCTTGAGTATGGCGACCAGCACATAAACTGAAACGGCGATCCAGATTTGAGTCTTTACGGCATTCTCCGAGGTGCCATAGAAATTCTTGATGCGCAGGTTTTGCTTGATCCATTTGAAAAGAGTTCCACTTGCCAGCGGCAACGATATAGTTGTGCAACTGTTTGCTGTAAATCAACACCGAATGGTTCGTTGCAGTAGAGCGTTCGAGCGGTTATGATCAATGAATGAGCAAGGTCGGCATATATACGCCAGTCTCTCTGCTCGTTGG
>JAGVGX010000244.1 GCA_020056865.1 Desulfobacterales bacterium | reverse complement strand
TGTCAGTTTATCTGTATGCGACAGTTCCCTGCAATCAACAAGATCGTAAGATATTATCTTGTTTGTACCACTATATGAAAGCGCCAGAGCAGAGTACCCCTTATTGGTGCCGATATCAAAAATAACCGTATCATTAAACAACTTACCAAAGTAAGCCATAAGCCTGTAATGTTCTTTAAAATCGGTATCTAAAAAATAGGGTCTGTGTTCATCACTGGCAACATGCTTATTCAACCGGCTCAAATCAATTTTTGAGACATTTTCTTTGCTCAATGCAAATTTTTTTCTAAGATCCGCAGATTTGTTTAAATGGTTATTGTTGTTGGACATATATAATATATCAATTTTATGCTTTATATAATCTTCTTTTTTAATAAGAAAAGCGCCGTATGAACCGGGAGTATATTCAAAAAATTCATATCCCGATACAAACGATTTAAATTCCTCATACTCCCAGAATGAAAGATGCTTTTCGCTCTCATTGTCATACAGAGCCGGCTGAACCCACCCGTTGCCTAAAGGGATAAAAATAATGATATGGCTATTTGTATGGCTTATACATTTATCAAGAAACTCAATGGCCTGATTTTTTTCAAAATGCTCCAGAACATCCCCTAAAACGATAAGGTCATAGGCTCCCAGGGTGTCTATCACATCAAAAGCATCCCCAATAAATATATTGTCATATATTGCTTTCTGATGGTCCTGGACATAATCGGAATAAAACTCAATGCCATCAATTTTTACTTTCCAGTCTTCTCTTCTGTATGCCTGCCCTATCAGCACATCCAGGGCGTCTCTTGCAATATACCCGAGTTTTCCGTTTCCAAGACCAATGTCAAGAATACTTGTCGGTCTGATTGTATCCAGAAAGCTTGCATACGTATGTATGTGTCCATAATGGCTTGTTGGCATTTAAATGAACTCCTTAATTTGCTTTAAATTTAATATGGTATGCATTTTAAAATTCATGGCTGACTTTATCTAAAAAGTACCTGGCTCTTTCAGTTGTCAGGTGATGCTGAACCAGATGATGCCTTCCGTTTAAAATCATATTATCAGACTGTTTTTTATCATCAAGAACTGCATTGATTTTAGCTTTAAATTCATCAATCGTATCGAATCGAATGATATGTTGGTTATCAATAAAATCATTTGGAATGTATAGAGGAAACCTTATACTCGCATGCACGGCCCTGCATGCAGCATTCTCCCAGAATCTGAACGTATCATTTCCAGCGCCTGGCAAAGATAAAACAACACGGCATTTTTGCAGGTTACGATAGTAATCATTACGGCTCAATCTGCCATCAGGCAAGGGGTTTATATCCGAAGGAACGATAGTTGCCTGAAACAAAGAATCCGGATATATTTTTGCAATGGAATCAACAATTCTTTTCCTTCCATCATCATTCGTACTTCCAAGAAATCCTATACTATATTCTTTAGAAACATCATCAAAAGAAGATACCCAAGATAATATTTCCTCTGGAATGGCCATGGGAAGCGGTATGCTTAAATCAGCGCCATCAGTTTCTCTTCTGAACACAACGTATTTGCCTGGCTTTATTTTAAATGGTTTATCTTCGCCATCGATGATTATCAGTCTTGAAGGCAGTTTTGAATGGAGGTTGCTTAACAATAGAAGCGATCGGACATCACAAACAACACAGTGAAAATAGCCTTCTAATAATTTCTTCTCGATATCATCTCTTTCGATATCGCCATTATCTTCAGGAAACCATCCCATACACCGCTGATCATCAGGGCAAACACCTAACCCTAATATTCCGTTATAAAGACAGTCTTTTTTGGGGTAATCAACAACATCCGGTCCCAACAATTTTCTTAAACCATGCAAAAGAAGATCAGGCACATAGTTAGGATAATGATGCGTAATAAAAAGTATTTTCATTTTTAAATTAAGATTTTTTTATTCTTCAAACCACTTGGCAAGAAATTTTTTTCTATTATCCACAAGAATATCATTTCGAAATACATCACGGCCAAAATAATTTATTTTTCTGTTTTCGGTTTCCTGTGAAATCCCCCATTCATGATCAAAACCATCCACCGGAACCGCATAACAAGCCATGCCTGCTTCTAAAACCTGCATACCCAGATCCCATTCCTCCATAAAACAAGGGCTGTAACGAACATCAAAAAACAGTTTGTGCTTTAAATATCTTTCTTTATGAATGCAAAAAAAAAACCCTGAAACATCGTGGGTTCTGACAGGTTCCGTAAAGTTTCCTTTTTTAAAATAGCGTATGATTCTAAGATTCTTAAAATCAATGTGTGTTCCCTGCGGTCCAACAATCACAGCATTTGGAAGTGAATAAAGATAATGTTCAAGCTGCTCAACGGCTGATAGACGAACATGAAGATCGGCATTGAGGACAAAAATCGTTCTTCCCTCTGAAAGATTAATCCCCATATTCCATGACCTGCTGACGCCGGCATTCAGATTGTTATAACAATATTTATCAATTCTGTGATGTGCTCTTAACGTTTCAAAAACGTCATCGCTATTGAAAATACAAATAACTTCGCCTTCAATAGACTCAAGATCATTTAACAGCGTATGGATATTATATATGCCGTGTGGAGAAAAATCTAAAACAGGGATTACAAAACTTCGCTTTATATCTATGTTGCTCATTGTTATCTCTTAATATTGTTATATGCTGGTTGCATAACGTATATGATTTTATTTTTGAGTGCTGCAATAAACAGACCATCC
>JAGVGX010000180.1 GCA_020056865.1 Desulfobacterales bacterium | reverse complement strand
GCTCAAATTTCAATCCTCGAAATACTCAATGTATTCCTGTGGTTGAAATTATTGCCTTCCTTGTACTTGGCCAAAATTGGATGTTCTTCAAAGCTCTCTTAACCTTCATGGTATTCCATTAGCCAGAGTTTTATGTAAATCAGGTTATCGATGATAAATCGCAGGCTGTCGAATCCGTTACACGAAGAGGCGAGCCAGTAGTAATAAGCCCTCCTGAGCGGGTGTACCTTCGCCTCTACCGGGATAAGGGCGAGAAACCCCTCGTAGCTGATTTTATTGCTTCCAATGAATTCAACAAAGGCTTTATAGGAATTTCCCAGTTGCGTGGATCTTTCTTTTCGGCCGATATTGGTTCCGTGGATTCGATAGAGAAGCAGATATTCATCGAGATTATGAAATCCCGTGGTTCGGCTGAGTGTCAGCCATAGCGCATAGTCTTCCGCATGAGGATACTCCAGGCTGTACTTGTTCTTTTGCAGAAGAGTTGAGCGCATTATGCAGGACGAATGGATGAATGGAGAAGGCCTCCAGCAGAGCGTCAAGGCAGTTCTCCCTGCGGGCATTTTCCTTACGCCCTTAATCAAGCCTCTTTCATCGATTATTCTCGCCCATGTTCCGCAGATGCCGACTTCGGGATGGGAATCCATGAACCCCACCTGTTTTTCAAGGCGTTTGGGCAGGCTGATATCGTCCTGGTCCATCCGGGCGATGTACTCGCCGCGGGCGAGATCAATACCTTTGTTCAGTGTCTTGATGAGACCGAGGTTTTCTCCGTTATCCGACAGCCTGATCCGGCTGTCGGCGTAGGATTCGATAATCCCGACACTCCGGTCGGTTGAGCCATCGTTTATGATCAGAAATTCAAAATCAGTAAATGTTTGATTTAAAATACTTTCAATTGCTTCTTTTAAATACCTTCCCCCGTTATAAACAGGCATCAGTACTGTAACTTTTGGTAGTTCTGACAATTTTACACTTATATCTTTATCCATTTTTCCGGTATTAAGTCAGTTGTATTAATATCTTGATTGTTAAACCATTTTCTCGGCGCAATGATAATCTTGTCAGGGTTTGTACAAAGCCAAGCACCCCACCAGCTAAAGGAGCTGTTCGCAATGATGTGGTGCTTGCACAGGCTCATAAGTCTCATATCTTCATAGTTTTTATCAGCGTTGTTATGGTCTACAAATGTTATAGGATAGTCAATGATTATATTTTTTTTTGCCCATTCTGAGTTATCGGAAAACACAAAAAAATATGGTTTATCAACTTTCTTAATAATTATATCTATTGCTTGATGGTAATATTCTAGAGAACAAGTACCATGAATTTGGTTTGTTGCAGTGTTAGATACATAGTCACCTCTTCTAATATGTAAAGAGATGGCTCTCACGCTTGAAATATGTTTTGCAATTTGTTCATTTTCAGCATCTATCTTATGCTTCACGATAAATTCACGGCGGATGATATCTTCAATGTCTTTGAAATATTTTTCGCTCTGCCAATAACCTTCAAGATAAACGTTTTTAGATACTTTCAGCATATTTGAGTCAAAATGAAAAAATCGTTCATGAACGACTGAACATTCATAATAGGGCTTAAATTTTGTCGCCAAACGCGCCAGCACGCCAGATTTATTTTTGAATCGAGCGATTTCATCTGGTGATGCAAAATCCTCTCTGATGTTAAAATGCTGTAAACTATACTTATGCAGTTTATATGATTCAAACCCATAGAGATCAAGTTTCAAAGGCACATTATGCATATGCGCAATTCTACGCGCCAGAGCATATTGAAACAACTGATTCCCCAATCCGCCAATCAACTGAACTATGACCATATCAATTAATAAACCCTCAGGCAACTTAACAAGGTTTCCAAATCTGTCTCAGTAAGTTCCGGATAATTACCACAATAAAAACCACAATCATGAATAAAATCAGTGCCGGGTAAATCGTAAAACATTTTTAAATATTTTGCATAAAACGGCTGTTTTTGTATATTCCCTGCAATCATTGGCCGTATTTCAACACCGGCTCCGGAAAATTGTGCGAGATATTTGTTTCTTAATGCCGGTGTTTTACAAACCACCGGAAATGCAAAATTGGATAGCCTTGATATATGAGAATAATCTAATGTCACGAGTTCAGGATTTTCTTTAACGGCAGATTCTAACAGTTTGTAATTCTTTTCTCGGTTAGTAATATTTTCTTCCAAGAACTGCAGTTGATAGAGACCTAAGAAGCCTGTTATCTCTGTAGGCCTTAGATTAAACCCAAGGTCATAAAAAGTATATTTTGCGTCAAATTCACTCATGACATTGAATTTCTTGCGCCACTTATGCTGCTGTGCAGAACTGAGATTCCTGTCCCAGCCATTTGCCCGGACGATTTTTAACATTTCCGCTATTTCTTCTTCACCGGTACATACCATTCCACCTTCAATGGTGGACATATGATGAGCTACAAAGAAGGAAAAACTGGAGGCAATCCCGAAGTTACCTGTTTTACCTGTGGGGAGTTCGGTTCCCAATGCCTCACAATTATCCTCAATGAGAATTATGTTATTTTCCTGACAAATTTTCTTAATCACATCCAGATTGCCTGCGAAACCTAACGCATTTGTTATAAAAAAAGCCTTGAGTTTGACCGAGCGCAATCGTTCTTCCAAGTTATACGACATGACATTTAATGTCATCGGCTCGCAATCGATCGCAACCGGTTCAAGCCCCATTTGAATAATAGGCATCGTGTTGGTTGACCACGTCAGCGCAGAGAACCCTATCTTATCTCCAGCCTTCAATTGCCCGAGATTTTTCAGAGCTTGGAAAATTGCCAGATTTGCACTACCTCCGCTATTGAACAGGATAGAGTATCTGCGACCTTGATAATCAGCAAAGGCCTTCTCAAATTCCAAACATTTGTGGCTCATACTCAGGCGGGGAGCTTTCAAAATAAATTCAGCAAGAGCCTGCTTCGTTTCGAACTCATTCAGAAAAGCATTTTTCATCAGCGGTATCAATGTGTTATACTCCTTTATGTTTTACTTTTATATTCATGTATAACTTGCTCTATGCCATCCTCTAATGTTATAATAGGACGAAAACCAAGTGCTTGGAGCCTGGAAACATCAAGGCATTTCTTGAGCATCCCATCCGGCATCTTGGTATCCCATACTATTTTGCCAGGGTAATTGACCTTCTGTGCTACCAGCTCAGCCAGTTCCTTGATCGATATATCCGTACCACATCCGACATTAATGATCTCAGGAGAGTCCCACTTTTTCATCAAAAACAGGAGTGCCCGTGCAAGATCATCCACATGCATAAACTCGCGTCGCGCGACACCACTGCCCCAGAGGACTACAGTGTCTTGTTTTGTATCTGTGGCATCAACAAACTTTTTCACCATGGCTGAAAGTACATGAGAATTATTCAAATCAAAGCTGTCATTAGGTCCATAAAGGTTACACGGCATCGGATTGATACATTGCAAACCATCTTGTTTGTGATAATACTTCGCCATTTTCAAGCCCGCAATCTTCGCTATCGCATAGCCCTCATTGGTAGGCTCGAGCGGACCTGTCAGGAGATATTCTTCTTTCATGGGCTGTGGGCATTCCCGTGGATAGATACAAGAACTTCCCAGAAATAGAAGTTTCTTTACCCTAAACTGATACGACTGGTGGATTACATTGCTTTGAATCATCAAATTGTCGTAGATAAAATCGGCAGGGTAGTCTCTATTCGCTTTTATACCGCCTACTTTTGCCGCAGCAAGAAATACATATTCAGGCAGTTCCCGCTCAAAAAAACGCTCAACGCTCGCTGTATTACGAAGATCAAGTTCTTGTTTGGATATCGTCAAGATGTTTTCAAAACCACCAGCATGTAAAGCCCGAAGAATGGCGGAACCAACCAGCCCTCTATGTCCCGCTATAAAAATTTTCGCCGTTTTATCCATTTATGGAATCCTCCCGCAGAATACCCCGTCCTGTGGGCGGGGCAATTCACTTTGGGTCTCTATGATGCTTTATTTTTATGGTTAATCATTGTAAAGCCGTTATTGAGACACCACTACCCAGCAGTAATCTAATTATCGCCATAGTTCCAACGGTTAGTCTTGTTTAGTTTCATATTTTTACCAAGCACCCCAATAGGATCCGGAAATAAACCTTCCAAAATTCTCCGCTAAGGACTGAAAGATTATAATTCCTCGCAATTTTCCTAAGAATTTTCCAATTGATGCTATTAACCTTCCAAAGATTTCTGGCTCTTAGATAGTGTTTACTCTGATAATCGTAGAACAAATGGGCATCTCTGGTGTCACCGAGATAATAATAGTAATTTGCCAAAAATTCCTTCTTTACACTCGCCTTAATTTTTTCTGCCGCAGAAAAAGAGCGGTTTGTTAATGATTCTCGATAGTCGATTAGGATAGTTTTTAAATTGGCGCACTTATATTTTTTTACTATTTTAGAAAAATAGACAAAGTCCTCTGCCTCTGCATTTGGATAACCGCCAAATTCTTCATAAATTCTTTTTCTGAACATTACCGTTGGGTGGCAAAGAAAAGAGTCGGAAACAAATTTCCAAGCAATCTCAATACTGGAAGATGGATGAAAGATATCCATTCTGTGGCCATTTTTGTTAAATGGTGCATATCCGCCCCCGAGGACAAAGATGTCCACATGGGCATCAAGATATTTTACCTGCAATTCAAATCTATAAGGTCGATTGATATCGTCTCCATCTGCCCTGGCAATATATTCTCCTTTGGAATTTTCCAGTCCCGTATTTATACCTCCGCCCACTCCTTTGTCATATATATTTTTAAGTACCCTCACCCTGCCATCCTTTTGAGCGTATTGCTGAGCAATTGCCGCAGTTTTATCAGTGGAAGCGTCATCGATTATAAGTAACTCGTAGTCATTATGCGTTTGGTTTAAAACGCTTTCGATTGATGCGTCGAGATATTTTTCGGCATTGTATACCGGCATAATTACACTAATTTGGGGAGTTTTCATTCTTTGTTCGTTTTAAAAAAATTACTAATGAATATTTAAGATACTTCTTCATCTCAACTAAAATAGTTTTGACATGGTTAAAGGTCTTCATAATAAACATGAAGCTTATAGCTGCAAAAAGGTAAAGCCTCAGCGAACCAAACATAATCTTAAAAATCCTTTTTGGGGCATCCTTGGTTAATTTTCCCTCTGCCTCAAGCAGATAATCTGCTTGAGGCAGATTCTTGATGATCTTATTGGCTATTATATTTGCCCACATTTTGGGACATCTGCTTTTATCTAGTCTATTTGCCCATTTATTATAAAAAAGTAATTCATTAGTGAAAACATATTGTTCATCAGCCTGTGCATTGCTTCCATGCCTTCGGATTTTAACCAAAACTTCATCTGCGAAGTCATACTCATAATACTCAGCAATTCTTAGCCACATATCCCAATCTTCCCCGATGCGCAGATTCTCATCAAATATCCCCGCCTTGTCAAAACATTCCCTTTTAATCAGAACGCCACTGGCACTGCTGGCAATTTTGTTAGCCTCCAGTAATTTTTCAAAAACATTCCCTCTCACTGTTAGGTCAGCTTCAAAAATCGGCCAATCATTCTTAGGGCTGCCCATCTCATCAATAATGCCATATTTGCAGTAAACAACACCGAGATTTTCAAATTTACTATATTCGAAGACTTTTATTTGCTGCTCTAATTTATTTTCATGCCATTCATCATCCCCATCTAAAAAAGCAACAAACTGGCTACTGCATCTTCTAAGACCTTCATTCCGGGCAGAATTGGGTCCCTCATTTTCTTTTCGGACAAATTCCAAAAGAGGCGAACATTTATTATTCATAATTATTTTCGGAGTTTGATCCGTAGAGCCGTCGTCTACAACGATTATTTTATTGGGTAAATGGGTTTGCTGTAAAACGGACGAAATCGCATGGACAATATATTTTTCACCGTTATAAACCGGGATAATGACATCAACTGAATTGTTTTGCGCCTTCGTCTTAGGTAATTGGTATACTAACTCTTTCTCACCCGACGGCAGCCCTTTGTACGGTTGTGGCTTCATAATCGCTCTGTGAAAAGAAGTTTCCGGTTTAACTTCGATCGTTTTCTTTTTAATGTCAGTGTTACTCATCGCAGATTCAATAAGCTTCACAACTAATGGGAAAAAGTTATAATTATCAAGATATCTTAATTTCGCTTCGATGACATATTTTAGATGTTTTTCGTAATGTAAATCATCATTTATAGCATTTCCTATAATTCGTTTTGATTTGTTCAGGTCATTAATGTCAATAGTTAAAAACGATTCTTTTTCAAAATATCGTGTTATATTCGGACAGCCGTAATAAAATGGAAAGGTATGCGACAAATAACAGTCATATAATTTTTCGGTTAGCCAGTCATCACATACATAATTTTCAATAGCGATAGAATATTTATACGGAGCCAGCACATCCCATTTATCTTCGAAATTATTTATTCCCCTGCCATATAAATCTATTCGTTCTCCGAAGTAATCTTTCAAAGACATTGCGAATTCAAATCTTCTTTTATGGCCATCCGTAAATTGTTTGTCCGAAGTAATAATCGAAATTAATTTTGTTTTGTTTATTGTTTTAAGGTTAAGGAGTTCATCATACGTTTTACCAACAAACCACGGATGACCCTGGTGCAGATACGTTACCTGAGGATGATTTATCTCTCTCTGACAGGTAACAACGTGTGCAAATTGTTCTAAGAAGTTCTGATTATAGGATTGAATTGACGACGGCTCTCCTGTAAAGAAAATTGTGTTTTGCGGCGAGCACGTGGCCACCTCTATTTTAGGCAAAGAGTATAACACGACCCAATAATCGCATTCATCGAGATCTTTATTGATAATGAAAATATAATCCTTCCACCGTCCAGACAAGCCTGGTGTTTGCCGCAAAATTGGAAAATCCGGGTATGGGAATGTAAGTTTAACTATTTTCATGAGTAGCTAAGTGGGGCTTTCCCCTTTATTTTATTTGTTTAGTACGGAGATTATTATATGTTTCGAGAAACACCATGGATGTAATATAAAATACGTCAACTTAAAAGATATCGAATTCTTTATTTTTTGTAATTCAGTGTTAGCGTTATGTAACTCAACTTGAGTCTTGTGTAATTCAGTTTGAGTGTTTTGCAGTTGTAAACTTATCGATAAATTATCCCTACGCGCAGCTAATAGTTCTTTGGTGTCAAAATCAATTTGGTCATACAATTTTATTATTTCTAAATTGTACTCTTGATTAGTTTTGGGTGTGCTTTTCTTTCTCCAATTCTCCCAAACAAACTCATATTGATAACTGAGATAGTGTGTTTTTTGCAGTGCTTCTTGTATCTTAACCATGCGCCCAGTGGCACCCGGCACAAAATCATGAAATTGAACCTGTAAGTTAATTATGTTACGAATAAAGTCAGCGTCAATTAAATGTTCTAAAAGTTCATATTCACCACCTTCAATGTTAATTTTCATTAAATCTATAGTATGAATATCGTTTTCCTTAATAAAATCGATTGCTTTTATAAGTGAAATCTCTTGCATATTATCACTTTCTTTAAAAATGGAAGATCCATCAGCCGACACAGATAGCCACGCCTTTTTTGTCTTGCCAGCCAAACCAAATCTATGCAAAAGCACTTTATTGTTATAGGCGAACCGTTCTCCAATTTGATTTGCATATTCTTCTACTGGCTCGAATGTATGAATGGTACAGTGATATTTTGAGAAAATGTCGCCCGCCCATTGTCCTTCATAACCCCCCACATCAAAGACAATTGACTCCTCAGTTAGATCATAGTTCAATCTTAAGTTTTGATCACCATGAGTTGAGAACCAGGGTACACATCTTAACTCTTGGACTGACAATAATTTTGGCACTATTTGTACATATTCTCTTTGTTCAGTATTCATGCATGAAGTCCTTAAGAAATACAAGTCACTTATCAAATTTATGCATCACTATTACTTGTTGCTTCTGAGTCGATAGCATTACTATTTAAAATCCATTTAGGGAATGAGTTGACTAATCCATAAGTAACGCTATCCTTTGCAGAAACAATAAAAGAATAGCTCCTATCATGCCATTCCAATATGTTGTTGATATCACCATTGTCCGCAAATGTAATACCACATTTATAATGTGAGGGCTTCAGCGGCAATTTATCAATAACAAAGTCTATATATCCACTACCCTCAATGGATTGAATTGTATAATTATCAAAATAAGTAAAATGGCAAATGACAATAATATTCTCTGGATTTATGAAGGTTACAGAAAAAATGGGGTTGCTTATTTTCCTCTTACACTCGAAATGTATACGTGTCTTAAAAGTCATCCCCGTTTTGTGCTCAGTACAAACCTGATTGCTTCCGTCTAAAAATTCTACTTTAGTTATTTTTGCAGAGGGATCATAATTAAACTTGCTACCGAACCCATCCATATCTGCATTTAAAGCATCTTTTTTCATCATAAAACTTTCAAATAAATCGCAGACAGATTGAACAGCCCCATATTCTTTTGTTTTGCCATAATCAATCCATAAGATTTTTTTACACGTGTTTCTTAAGAGCGACATGCTATGACTCACTAAAATTAATGAGCCTCCATTTTGTCTATACTCGGTAACCTTTCGATAGCATTTTAAAGCAAACTGTAAGTCGCCGACTGCCAGCACCTCGTCAGCCACTAAAATTTCAGGGGTTGAATGTACAGCAATAGAAAAGCCCAATCTTACTGTCATTCCTGATGAATACGTAGCAACAGGGGCTTCGAGAAATTCCCCAATATCCGCAAAATCTACAATGGCATCATACTTCTTTCGGATTTCTTCTTTCGTCATTCCAATGATCGTTCCGTTCAGGTAGATATTTTCTCTTCCTGTCATGTGGGGATGAAACCCTGCGCCAACGGCGAGCAAGGCGCCGATCCGGCCTTTGACGGTGATTCTGCCTTTATCAGGAGGGAAGATACCGTTGATTAAACGCAAGAGTGTTGTCTTGCCCGAGCCGTTCTGCCCGATAATCCCTAATGCTTCCCCTCTTTTTAATTCAAAGTTAATATCTTTCAGTGCCCAAAACTCTTCCGGCCTTAAGCTATCCCGATTGTAGGAAATACCAAACATGGACCTGGCAATATCAAACGTGCCGTAAGCCATACTGCGTTTTAAAGAACGGCAGAATTTTTTGTGTAATCCTTCGACCTTGATGATGGTATCAGACATAACTGTTTTTCCACTTCCTCATACCTTTGATTACGAGACTCAAATTATTTTTGATGATTTTTTGTTCGTCTAACAGATAGGGCTGCGTTTTTATTTCTAAATCATTTTCTCGATTACCTTGTCTTCAGATATAAAGAAAAGCCTCCAGGAAAACATAAAGACTAATAGTGCAAACATAGATGCTAAGAGGTATCTATCCAGATGCTCTATTTTTCCGTAAATTATGATGTCTCTAACATCACCGACAAGGTAAGTAAGTGGATTCCATGTAATAATGGCATGAAGTAATGGGTTGTCAAACTTGGGAGAATAGATGACAGGCGTTATATACATAAGCATTGACATTAGAACATTAAATCCCTTGCCTAAGTCTGTCGCTACTACGTTGCCAACCGAAATTATCAATCCAATGCCAGCCCCCAGTAAAAAGAGAGGTAAAATTAAGACTGGGAAAAATATGATCTTCCAGCTCGGTATCACTCCAAAAAGTAATAATACAATGATATTTAAAATAAATGATAACAGGAAACTAGCCAACTGTTGTGCTGTTTGTTTAATTAGGAGGGCTTCGTGAGGATATTTGACCTGCATAATAAAACTCGACCCTGCTCCCAGCGTTTCAGTAGCCGAGCTATAGAATCCCATAAACAGCCCCCAGATAGAAGAGCTAAGGAGCACATACGCTGGATAGGGAATACCTACATCACCTGGATTTAGTATCCCGATTGCATTCATGAATACCCATGAAATGATCCCTATAATCGGAGAGATAAAAAGCCATCCTATTCCAACAAATGACTTTTTATAAGGCATCAAAAAATCTCGTTTGAAAAGCTGAAAAATAAGCTCTCTCGATGAAATGATGTTTTTAAACATTATTATCCAGACCTTGAATAACCCTATTCTTTGACGAGAATCCGGTTCATAGATTATTGTTTGCTGTTTTATCATATTTATTTCTCAACTTTCGCAGTTGTATAAGCCCTTGAATAATGATGTAATCCTTTGCTTCATCTCCGCTTATCCGTTAATTCGTTGAAGCGAATGCCATTCATATACTTGTCTGAATTCCCATATCAAGCAGATCCATGAAGGGAGACCTTTGCACAACTCCCGGAATATTGTTTTTCAGCAACTTCTTTTTTACTTCCCCAATTCATAAAAAAGCATTTATTTTGATTTAACATTCGAATTCGTCTTCTTCATGTATTTCACAACACTTCGTACAAAAATATCAAAGTCCGAAAGGTTCCGCTTGAAAAAACCATAAACTGCGGCATCATCAATCCGTTCATAGTAATGCACGATAAGATTTCTGAAAGATGCCATATTCTCCATGCGAGTCAGGTCTTCCGGCTGTATGATACCGCTTTCAGCAAGCACGGCAAAGGTATCGCGGTAACTTGTAGGTTCTCTGAGTTGTTCATCAGAAATAATATGTTGCGCGACGTCGATACAGGCTTCGATAAGAATATGAAGAGTGCGTTCAACAAAGCGGCGGGACCTCTTATCTGTCCGGTAAATATTCCAGGTGATATCTGTTGCCTGTCTCAATTCACTGACATTCGATTTAATATCCCCAAGTATTTTTTCAACTAAAACTACATCAACCATGCCCGGCTCCGTATAAAACCGTTTTTATATATCTGTTATGCAGGTGGATAAAATCCTCATATCGTTTGCGCCCGCTGATTTCAAATTTTTTTCTCTTGAGCTTGTCCCGCTCGAATATGAGTTTGCCGAAACGGCGAACCTGATATTGAAGCAATTCTCCGCTCCGGTTAAGTATGACCAGATCTATACGTCGCCCGGATATTTTTTCGAGGTCGGTACTGAATTGAAGCAGCGGAAAAGTTGATTCGGATCCGTTTTCAAGAAGAAGAGCCACGTCAAAATCGCTTGAAGGTTTCATCCGGTTCATAGCAGCAGAGCCGAAAAGATAAATAGCTACAATCGTATTCTCCCGTAAGCAGCGTTTGATAATTTCTTTAGTGAACTGATTGGGATTTTCGATGAAATCGGTTGCAGGTTTTATAAAATGATCTTTCATAGAGACCTTTGCACAACTCCCGGAAAATTGTTTTTCAGTAACTTCTTTTTCACTTCCCAAACTCTAAAACAGGAAACTGTTTTGAGTGTTGTGTGTTGAGTTTTGAGTGAATATGGGTTACAATTCTGCACATTTTTTTAAAGCAAAGAGCTAAGAGCGTAGAGCAAGGTGCATAAAGCTATTTTCTCTTTCTTGCTTTCTTGTATATGCCTTCTCTTGTGCCGATAACTGTGACAGTTATCATATTTCCCTCAAGATAGT
>JAGVGX010000291.1 GCA_020056865.1 Desulfobacterales bacterium | reverse complement strand
TGTGGTGTTATTCGGAAGCAACGGTTCCAAAGCTTCTTTTGGTTACCCGTAAAGACTACGGAGGTTCTTATCTTGCCATGTGTTCCAAACATCAGGGTGCAGATATGGTTTTTGCCTGGCCAACCGCACAGATTGCTGTAATGGGCGCAGCAGGAGCAGCTAATGTAATTCATGCAAAGGAGATTCAAAGCGCAGACGATCCTGAGGCCAAAAGAAAAGAAAAAATAGATGAGTATGAAAAACTTTTTTCGAATCCATATTGTGCTGCCAGCAGAGGTTATGTTGATGCAGTTATTGTTCCCAGCGAAACAAGACCTCGTCTGATAGACGCTCTTGAAGCACTTTCAACCAAACGTGAAACAAGGCCTGCAAAAAAACACGGCAACATTCCTATGTAAACGCAGGCAATTTTTTATTAATTATAGAGTCATGAGAAATACGATGGAAGAAAAAAAGAAAGTTGCTGCTGCTATAGCTGCTGTTTTTCAATATATCAGTGATGAAGAAAAGGCTCTGATTTCGCAAGAAGATTTTCAGTCATCTCAGGCGTCTATGCATCCCGTAAGTTTTTGGGGTACAGGCGGAAGACAGGCGATGATGCAAATGCGCAATTTAATGCAGATGAAAGCTTTTCATGCTCATAAATGAAACATTGATGGTAAGGGAGTATGACAATGAAAGATCACAGTCAGGTAAAAATAACAAACATTCAATATAATAAAGACAGGCCGAAGGCAAAAAACCCGGTGAAGATTATGGATTTGACGCTTCGAGATGGCCATCAATCCCTGTTCGCCACAAGGGGGCGTACGGAAGATATGATTCCAATTGCTGAGATGATGGATGAGGTTGGATTCTGGGCAGTAGAGACCTGGGGCGGCGCTACCTTTGATACCATGCATCGTTTTTTAAATGAAGACCCCTGGGAAAGAATAAGAACACTTAAAAGATATTTTAAAAAAACACCGTTTTCAATGCTTTTAAGGGCACAGAACCTTGTTGGATACAGAAATTATGCAGATGATGTTGCCCGTGCTTTTGTTGAAAGATCTGCTGCCAACGGCATGGATATTTTTAGAACGTTTGACGCATTAAATGATTATAGAAATTTTGAAACCGTTGTTCCTGTTATTAAAAATTGTGGAAAACATTTTCAGGGCTGTATTTGCTATTCCATGACGGAGCCGAGACTTGGAGGTGATGTTTATAATCTTGAATATTTTATAAATAAAGCAAAAGAGCTTGAACAGATGGGTGCAGACAGTATCTGTGTCAAAGACATGGCCGGCCTGATTGCTCCTTATGATGCCTTTGCAGTGATCAAAGCCATTAAAGAACATGTGTCCGTACCGATTAACCTTCACAGCCATTTTACTTCAGGGATGGCGCCAATGTCCCATTTAAAGGCTATAGAAGCAGGTGTTGATATTATTGATACGTGCCTTTCGCCATATGCTTACCGAACATCGCATCCTGCAGTTGAACCGCTTGTTATGGCACTTCTCGGAACAAACAGAGATACCGGATTTGACATCAAGCAGCTGGCGATGATTAATGAAATTATTGAAAAAGATGTTGTTCCCAAATACAGGCATCTTTTGGATGAAACAAAACTTTCGGTTATTGATATTAATGTTCTCTTGCACCAGACGCCTGGGGGTATGCTTTCAAACCTCGTAAACCAGTTGAGAGAAATGGATGCTCTTGATAAGATAGATGATGTGTTTCTCGAACTTCCAAGGGTCAGAAAAGAGCTGGGCCAGGTCCCTCTTGTTACACCTACGAGCCAGATTGTAGGCATTCAAACAGTTAACAATGTTTTATTTGATGATGAAAACGAACGTTACAAGATGATTACAGGACAAGTAAAAGATTTGTGCTATGGTTTGTACGGTAAAACGGCTATCCCTATTGATTCTGAGGTTCAGAAAAAGGCGTTAAAAGGATATGCCAGAGGAGAAAAGCCCATATACTGCAGACCTGCTGAAGTTTTGGAACCTGAACTTGAAAAAGCCAAAAAAGAAATTGGTGATCTTGCTGTAGATTTGGATGATTTGCTTATATATGCGCTGTATCCGGTAACGGGAAAGAAATTTTTACAATGGAAATATGGCAAAGAAAAACCGCCCAAAGAGGTTGAACCTCGAACTCTTGATGATATT
Organism: Desulfobacterales bacterium; assembly: GCA_020056865.1. Next base: position 3,744 of record JAGVGX010000291.1, on the reverse strand, counting down.
AGATCAGAAAAGGAGTTGATTGCAAAAGCCAAAGCAGGGCAGCTTGTTGAAAGAGTACAAAAGGACATTCCTGAACAGGGCGCGGCAACGCGAACGTTTAATGTGTTTGTTGACGGTGAGTATTTTTCGGTTAAGGTCGATGAACCGGGCGGCACACCTGTTGTCAGCACTGTCCCAAAAGGGGTACCGGTTATTCAGAAAGCACCGAAACCTGTAACGACTGAAGAACCAAAGCCTTCAAAACCTGTTGTGTCTGAACCTGCTGTGGCAAAAGATGTAAAAGGAGCGTCGATGAACGCCCCCATGCCCGGGTTGATTGTGAATATAGCAAAAAAAATAGGCGATACCGTAAACAAAGGGGAAACGGTTTTAATCCTGGAAGCGATGAAGATGGAAAATTCATTGCCTTCTCCAGCAAGCGGAAAAATTATTGAGATACGATGCGCTGTTGGTGACAATGTTGCAAAAGGTGATTCGCTTTGCGTAATCGCCTAGAAAAAGGAGTTTTGAGTGTATGAAAATTCATGAGTACCAGGCAAAAGAGCTGTTTAGAAAGTACAGCGTTCCAGTCCCTTCAGGTGGTGTGGCCCACAGCCCTGATGAGGCAATAAAACTGGCGAAACAACTTGGTGGCTTTCCTGTTGTTATAAAAGCACAGATTCATGCAGGTGGTCGCGGCAAGGGTGGCGGCGTGAAACTGGCCGGCAATATCGGTGAAGTTGGTATGCATGCCGATCAAATCATTGGCATGACACTTGTTACGCCTCAAACAGGCGTTGAGGGACGATGTGTAAAAAAGGTTCTGGTGGAACAGGGAGTTAATATTGAAAAAGAACTCTACTTAAGCATTCTTCCTGATAGAGCTACTGCAAATAATATTATAATAGTCAGCGAAGCCGGAGGAATGGATATTGAAGAGATCGCTGAAAAGACACCTGAAAAAATAATCAAGGTTTATATTAATCCTTTGTTGGGTATACAGCCTCATCATTGCAGAGAGGTCGTATACGGTCTGAATTTGCCGTCTTTAGTCGTTAAACAGGTTTCAGACATGGTTTGTAATCTTTACAATCTGTTTGTTGATTATGACTGTTCTTTGCTTGAGATTAATCCGCTTGTGATTACAAAAGAAAATACGGTTATTGCCCTTGACGCAAAAGTGGATGTTGATTCAAATGCGCTGTTTCGTCATAAGGATATTGTTGAATACCGTGATTTTGATGAAGAAGATGCCATTGAAATAGAAGCTTCTAAATATAATTTAAATTATATTAACCTTGGCGGCAACGGTAATATCGGCAATATGGTAAACGGAGCCGGCCTGGCAATGGCGACGATGGATATCATAAAACTTTCCGGTGCTGAGCCGGCCAATTTTCTTGATGTAGGGGGCGGAGCCAGTGCAGAAATGGTGAAAAATGGTTTCAGAATTATTTTAAGTGATAAAAATGTAAAAGGGATTTTGATAAATATTTTCGGAGGAATATTGCGTTGCGATGTGCTGGCTGAAGGGATTGTTGAAGCTGCAAAAAAAACTCAAATCAACGTGCCTATTGTTATAAGAATGGAAGGGACCAACGTTGAAACAGGGCGAAAAATTTTGGCTGAATCCGGTCTTAAACTTCAGACAGCTGTTGATTTGAAAGACGCTGCACAAAAGGTTGCACTTATAGCACGGCATAATTAAAAAAAGCAGGGGAAAGATGAGCATATTTGTAGATAAAGATACGAAACTCGTGGTTCAAGGGATCACCGGAAGAGAGGGGAAATTCCATACACAGCAGTGCATCAGCTATGGTACGAATGTTGTGGCTGGCGTAACACCAGGAAAGGCCGGACAAAACGTAGACGATGTGCCTGTATTTAATACTGTTAAAGATGCGGTTGCCAGTACACAAGCAAATTGCAGCATGATTTTTGTCCCACCCCCATTTGCTGCTGATGCTATTATGGAGGCAGCTGATGCTGGCGTTAGCATTATTATTGCCATTACCGAAGGAATTCCTGTAATGGATATGATGAAAGTTAAAAATTATCTTGCGCTAACCCATTCTCGTTTGATTGGACCCAATTGTCCGGGCATCATTACTCCTGGCCAGTGCAAGATTGGAATTATGCCAGGCAATATACACAAACCTGGTGGCCCGATTGGAGTTGTTTCACGATCAGGAACGTTGACTTATGAAGTTGTTTATCAGCTGACGAACATGGGAATAGGCCAGACAACCTGTTTGGGAATTGGCGGAGATCCGGTGAACGGAACCAATTTTATCGATTGTCTCGAAGCGTTTGAAAAAGATTCTGAGACAACAGGGATTGTAATGATTGGAGAAATTGGAGGAAGTGCCGAGGAAGAAGCTGCAGAGTATATTAAACATCATGTAACGAAACCTGTGGTTGGATTTATTGCGGGCTTGACGGCACCTCCGGGACGTCGCATGGGACATGCCGGAGCTATTATAAGCGGCAGAACCGGTTCCGGTAAAGCCAAAGTTGAAGCGATGAAACAAAATGGTATTTATGTGTGTGAAAATTTAGGCTTTTTTGGTGATATGTGTTCTGAAGTTTTTAATAATAATTAAAAAGGAGACCACATGAGTACACGTAAAGCGGTATTTGCAGGAAGCTGGTATCCGGATACGTCTTTAGCGTGTGAAAAAGAAATAAAAAATTTTCTTAAAAACTCAGAACCGGACACATCTTCAAATAAAAAATATATCGGGGGGATTGTGCCGCATGCAGGCTGGTATTTTTCAGGACGTATCGCCTGCATGGTCATCCATGCACTTGTAGAAGATATTCAGCCTGATGTTATTGTTATTTTTGGAATGCATCTCCACTCGTCTTCACCCTGCTATATTATGACCGATGGATCATGGGAGACTCCTTTTGGCGAAATTAAAATAGAAAAACATATTGCATCTGAACTTGTGAACAGATTTGACTTTCAGGTTGAAACTGCCATAGATTATACACAAGATAATACAATAGAACTTCAATTGCCTTTTATAAAATATTTTTTTGACACTGTGTCTATCGTTTCATTAGGAGTGCCACCGGTTGAGAACTCTCTTGAGATAGCAAAGGCGGTTGCTCAAATTGCAAAAGATAACGGCGTTGCAATAAAAGTGATTGGATCTACAGACCTGACGCATTATGGTCCAAACTATGGGTTTTTTCCAAAAGGAAAAGGGAAAAAAGCACATGACTGGGTACGCAATGAAAACGACAGGGAATTTATTGATGCCATCATTGAGATGAATCCGGAAAAGATATTAAAAACCGCTTTTGAGAATAACAATGCCTGTTGTGCAGGTGCGGCAGCTTCAGCAGTTGCAGCAGCAAAACACTTGGGAGCATCAAAAGCTGCGGCTATTTCCTATGCTACAAGTTATGATATAAGGCCGGATGACAGTTTTGTGGGATATGCCGGTATTGTTTTTGAATAAAATATTTGTAACTACTTAAGGAGTCAGGAGTCAGAATCCGGAAAGAAGAGTGCATGCCTCCCGTAACCTGCCGATGTCTTCAAGTTGAGACATCAACTCCAAAATATCACCATAACCAAGATCCTTCTCCAGTCCTGAAAAATCATTAGCAAGTTTCCTTTTCATTCTGACTCCTGTATGTTACTATCCTTTCTTATAAGCCGCATGTCTTTTTGCCCTAAGCCGTTTTCTTCTATCAATGTCTTCCTTGTAAAGGTGCGGGTAGCTTCGCTTCCAGCGTTTGTGAAACCAGAAC
>JAGVGX010000258.1 GCA_020056865.1 Desulfobacterales bacterium | reverse complement strand
TACTACCACAGCTAGCTCGCTGCTTTTGTAAAGTAGCATCCTGTTTTCTTTCTCTGTAATATTTACTGACATCGGAAATAAGAATCTGTACATCCAGTCCTGCATTACGCATTTTCGTAATCTGATCGGACGAAAAATCACCGGTAATGGAAACATTTTTCTGAATGATTCCTTCAGCAGGAATACCCAAACTTCCCATTGTTTTCAGACCTTCGGTTCCGGTCAGCACTTTGGCTTTTGAATAAACAACATTTTGTGCCGATACAAGCGTGCACAGCAACAGACTGATAGAAATGAGTAAAGTACGCATGGTTGATTTTTTTTCAAATTTACAAATCCTTTTCAATAATAACATTGGCAATAAGACATTTTTTAAGCCGTGAGGTTGCATACACTACGATTTCAAAAAAAAACTGTAAGTTTGAGGCATGAATAAAACAATCAGGATCATGGTAAAAAATATTCTTGCAATAATTCTGGCAGCAGTGCTGCTTTGGGGATGCAATGGTGGCAGCAGTTCCGACGAAGGTGTTATACTGAAAGGAACGTTAACAAAATCGTCCGACGGACAGATGATCTATCTCGATCAGCTTTCCCCCGACAAAAGAATTCCTATGGATTCGACGACAGTGAAAAACGGCGAATTTATTTTTCAGTTTAAACCCAAAGGGATTAACTTCTATGTACTTCGTTTTACTGAACAGAATTTTGTAACACTGATTATTGATAGCACGGAACATATCGTTTTTAAAGCCGATGCCCGTGATCTTCCTTCCAGTTATTCCGTTGAAGGTTCTCCGGGATCAGACCTTGTACGTCAAATTAACCTGAAGTTAAAATCAACTTACATCAAGATTGATTCACTGCAACAGCTTGTTCAGGAAATGCAGAAAGATCCGAAGTTCAACAAAAAGAAACCCGGTGTGGATTCTGCTTTCGTAAATATTTTTCTGGAACACAGAAGCTGGATGATTCAGTTTGTAAAAAAGAATGTAGCTTCCATGGCATGCCTTGTTGCTCTTTATCAGGAATGCGGCCGCACGCCAGTGTTTGATACACAAAACGACTATGATCTTTATGTTAAAGTTGACAGTGCTCTGATGTCAAAATATCCTAATTCGGAACATTCAATCGCATTACATAAACAAGTAATCGATCTTAAAAAAACAATGGAAGAAAGGATTAAGCAAGAAAAAATGCTGGGTATCGGTTCTGTGGCGCCTGATATCTCTCTGCCAAATCCCAAAGGCGATATTATTTCTCTTTCTTCTTTCCGCGGAAAATATGTGCTGATCGATTTTTGGGCAGCCTGGTGCAAACCCTGTCGCATGGAGAGCCCCAATATGGTAAAGCTGTATAAAAAATTTAAACCAAAAGGTTTTGAAATTTTTAGCGTTTCGCTCGACAAAGAAAAAGCCAGTTGGGAAGCAGCCATCAAACAGGATAAACTCACATGGACACATGTCAGTGATCTTGGATACTGGAGCTCATCTGTTGTTAAACAATACAACATCGAATCCATTCCGATGACAGTCCTTTTGGATAAAGAAGGAAAAATTGTAGCGAAGAATTTGCGTGGTGAAGAACTGGAGAAAGCTGTTCAAAGTCTGATAAAATAATTTTTTGTGAACAACTGGCATTTCCGGCTTAGTACGGGGATTCTGCTTTTTGGAATTCTGTTTCCTCTTTTTACATTTTCACAAAATACTCTTTATTTTCAACAGAAATCTGACATTTCTATTGATGTGACGCTGGATGATGTAAATCATTTTTTACTCGGAAAAGAGAAAATAAATTATCAGAACAATAGTCCGGATACACTGAAAGAACTGTATTTTCATCTCTGGCCAAATGCGTATTCGAATTCAAATACTGCACTCTCTAAACAATTGAAACAACAGAATTCTTTTGATCCATATTCTGTAACTGAAGAAGGACGAGGCTTTATCGATAGTCTCAACTTCACGGTTAATGATAAAAAAATAATCTGGAAAACAGATTCTGCTACAATTGATATTTGTAAACTTATTCTGAATGATCCTTTATTACCGGGAAGCAGCATTATCATTCAAACTCCCTTTCGTGTAAAAATTCCTGACGCATATACTTCCCGCATGGGCCATGATAATCAGTCGTACCGGATTACGCAATGGTATCCCAAGCCCGCAGTGTATGATTGCTACGGATGGCATGCATTTCCATATCTTGATCAGGGTGAGTTTTATTCCGATTTCGGAAACGTAACCGTTAACATAACTCTTCCGGCAAACTATGTAGTAGGTGCCAGCGGGAAGCTGCAAAATAAAAGTGAGTATATCTTTTTAGATTCACTTGTAGCTATAACAGAAAAATTCGAATCGTTCGGTTCGGATCCCGGATATAATGCTTCATCAAAAGAATTTAAAACCCTTACCTATAAAGCAGAAAATGTTCATGATTTTGCTTGGTTTGCCAACAAGCGTTTTTTTGTGAAGAAAAAAAACATTGTACTTGACAGTGGAAAACCTATTACACTTTATTCATTTTACCTTCCTGAAAACAGCCACAATTGGGCAAATTCAATTCATTACATGGAGGACGGTATCCGTTTTTATTCCAAAGCGCTTGGTGATTATTCCTATGATGTTGCTTCCGCAGTCGATGGTGATGATGCCGAAGGTGGCGGAATGGAATATCCGGGAATCGTGAGTATCGGAAACTTTGGAATGGATAAAATGTTCGAAGAAATTCTGGTACATGAACTCGGACATATTTGGATCTATGGCGCACTGGGAAGCAACGAGCGGGAACATCCCTGGTTGGATGAAGGTGTGAACACCTATTATGAAAACCGCTACATGGCAGAGAAATATGCGAATTCATCCATTGCAATTTATTTTAAC
>JAGVGX010000041.1 GCA_020056865.1 Desulfobacterales bacterium | reverse complement strand
TTTGATCACCCTTCCAATCTCAATTCCGCTTGATTTGGCTGCTTCATGGAAAATTCAAATATTTATGGCACTCGCAGTTGCTCATGTCTATGGTCATAATTCAAAAACAACTGATATAAAAACAGATATCTATCTTATATTAGCAGGGGATGCTGCAAAAGAGGCGATAAAAAAAGTTGGCATAGAAGTCACTAAAGGAGTCACAAAAAAGGCTGTTAGCAAATACCTCACAAGAGAAGTGATGAAAAAAATATGGAAAGTTATCCCTCAAAAAATTATTACAAAGGCTGGTGAAAAATCCTTAACAAGCATAATGAAAATGGTGCCACTTATTGGAGCGCCAGTTGGCTATACTTTTGATTGGATAGCAGCTCAAGCCGTAGGACGAACAGCAATAATGTACTACAGTGGTGGTGGATGATTTACAGGAAGTATTCGTTGAATAGTGACTTATCATAGTCACCATATTCCCTATTTAATTAAGAGATTATCCATAATATTCATTTTTTAGAGGACATATGAAGAATTTCAGATCAAAAATAGTTAATCGACTTAAAAGTCTTGAAGATATCGATGGTGTAACAGTAAAATCAAGCGATGAAAAAAAAACAATCTATGTTGAATATAATACTTATCGATCTCTTGACTTTAAGTTCATCTGGTCAAATGATCATTATATTGGCTATTTTGTTGATGGTAATGGTAATCAAAGTCAAGCTGTAATTTCATTGTGGGAACCAATTGAGTCAATCCATTTTGTAACAACTTATTCACTTTTAATCACATTGCGTGCAGGCCGGAAGGAATAACTTGGAAATAAAAGTAAAAATCATTGGTCCCCTGGTCGCGTTCTGTTGCAAAAATCAAAAAATAAGTTTTTACAGATTTTAACTACTTGATTTTATAAATATAAAAAATCCAATTTTGATCTAAAATTGGATTTTTGCAACAGACCCAAACCCCTGGCTACTCGATTACGCTTAATTTTCATTAATTAAAAAAACCTCATCAATACAATTTGCATAAGGGCTTTCTAATGCAATCCTACAGGCTTCAAGAACAAAAGGTGCAACGCCTGCCCGAAAATCAATGAGCAGTTTGTTGGCTTTAATCTGATTCTTATTTGCTTTCAAAAACTCTTTTATCTGATCTGCCAGTGTCTCCGCATCATTGTCATCTCGTATTAAGTGACGAGGGACGGCGCTTATGGGGGCTTTTGGGTGCAAACTACCTGATTCATCTCTACGATTAACCTCTTGGGAAAATCTTTCAATGGTGTTTCTTTCAAGACCGAATTCCTCGCCATATATATTCAACATGGCAAATCCAGTTTCAGCAAAAGTAAGCACATGATAGCCACTGCCTTTCAATGCCGTACCAAAACTACTTTTCTCAATAATGTTCATGACGTCTCCTTGTGAGGCATAACAAGTTTAACGGGACTGTCAACTTAATCGGCAATTGATCAGTTCGGCCAATTAAGATGAAAAAGTTAAACTGCGATTCTCAAATTTACCATAGCACTAAATTCGTTTAATTTCCTTCTGTATAAGGTGCGCATTTTTTGATTGTGAGGGCGGGCTTGGCGAAAAAAACGATACATGGACTCGAAGGCTTCTAAAAATACCGTTGCCGTCTCGATATTCTTAAACCCCCGCATGGGTCTTTTATCTTTGCTTTATGGGGACATGGCTGCTTTCGGCCTTGTTGTTCAAGCATTTGACCTTATGATGGCGTGTAGTGGGAAACAGTTCTTTCACCTGATCATACCCCTGGTGGCCATCGGTTCGTATCGATTCCGGAGCACCGCCCGTCACATTGATGCATTTCTTGAAAAATTGCTTGGCTGCTTTTTTATCTCGCTTTTCGGAAACATAAATGTCGATCGGCTCCATGTTTTCATCAATCGCCCAGTAAACATATTGCCAAACTCCGGCGACCTTCACATAGGTTTCATCGACATGCCAACGTTTCCCAATATTTCGGCGTTTCTTGTTCAAGATTCTCGCAATTTGAGTGACCGAACTCTTGGACCCATTCGCGGATTGCCTCTCGGGAAACGTTGACGCCTCTTTCAAGCAAAAGCTCGGTTATATCTGCAAGAGACAGCTTGTATCTCAAATACCACCGGACAGCCAAGATGATTATTGCCGGAGGGAATCAATGCCCTTTAAAATTTATCATGCTTTTAACCCCATGGTACTGGGCTCGTATTATTCTGCTATGCAAGATGTTGTGTTTTTAAAAGACTTAAAATTACAATATATTGTTGTTTTTACGGTGCTTGGAATGGTGTGAGCCCATTACCAAATGGCCATAAGAGTTGAAAATAAACGGTTTTGGATGATGCCATATATGTGAAGAAGAGAACCACTCATTCCCCATAACGAGTAACTGTTAAAATGCTTTGCGAACTCTCCATAAAAAATTTTGCGATTATCGATGATCTGAAGATCCGTTTTGCCGATGGGTTGACAATCCTAACCGGTGAGACCGGGGCCGGCAAATCGATCATCATCAACGCCATCAATCTCCTTCTAGGGGCCAAGGCAGCCTCCCGAATGGTTCGGAAAGGGGCCGAGGCCGCCGAACTAGAGGCGTTTTTTGAACTAGACCCAAAAAGCGCAGCCTTCTGCTTGATGAAAGAAAAGGGGTACGACCCTGGAGAGGGTCTTCTGGTGAAACGAATCATCGCCGCCAATGACCGGCACCGGACCTATATCAACGGTGGAATCGCCACCATGCAGATTCTCACCGCCATCACGGAGAACCTCGTATCGATTTCAGGCCAACACGCCCACCAGGGCCTTCTTAAGGAAGAGAGCCATCTCCTGATCCTCGATCAGTACGGAAAACTCCTCACCCTCAGGGAGCAGGTAAAGACCGGCTATCAGAAGCTTCATCCCCTGATCGAAAAACAATGCCTCCTGGA
>JAGVGX010000029.1 GCA_020056865.1 Desulfobacterales bacterium | reverse complement strand
TTGCCGCCCTTTTGTCGTCAAGCAGCCTGATGACATCGTCTATCATCTCAGCCCTGATGAGAGGTTCATCTCCCTGAACATTGACAATTATATCATAATTCATAGAGCCTGCCGCTTCTGCTATGCGGTCTGTGCCTGATGCATGTTCCTTTGAAGTCATTACAGCTTTGCCGCCGAATTCAAGCACGGTTTTAAATATAGCGTCGCTGTCTGTTGCAACTATTACATCTTTGGCAAGCTTTGATTTCTTTGAATTCTCGTAAACGTGCTGAATCAAAGGTTTGCCATTTAGGGGTGCAAGGGGCTTTCCCGGAAAACGGGTTGACTCGTAACGGGCAGGGATAATAACAATCGCTGTCATGCGCTTGGATAATTATAAATGATTTTGGGAAAAATTTAAATGAAAAAGCTGAAAAGAAAAACTATCGTTTATCCAGCAGACGAACTGCTTCTCCTTGCGCCGGATAATTTCCCCATATTTTACCAAGTTGCTTTTTAGTTCTTATTACCCCAAAATGCCAAGCGATGCGCACTGCCTTATATTGATTTTCAATAATTTTTTAACTTTCTCTTTTTACCCAAATGTGCTATATTCCCCCTATAAAATCAGGTAATACCATTTGAGTATAGTAATTATTCGGCGGGGAAATGTATAAAACAAGCAAAGTTCTTACCTCAATGGAGACTTGATAATTTTATAGTGAAATGTATACTATAAGTAACATCATGTCTAAAACAAAGTTCACAGCTATAGACCTATTTTGCGGATGCGGGGGAATATCGTGCGGCTTGAAGCAGGCAGGGTTCAATATTATTGCAGGTGCTGACGTTGAACGAAAATACTCAGCGACGTTCAAACATAATTTTCCAGATGCTAAACTTTTTCATAACGATCTAACGAAAATAACAACCGAAACATTTATGAAAGACTTACATCTGGAGCCGGGCGAGCTAATGTTACTGGCAGGCGGTCCGCCGTGTCAGGGGTTCTCAAAGAATGTTCCAAGAAAACACCGATACTTGGATGACCCTAAGAACCAGTTGATAAGGACTTTCCTTGATTTCTGTCGTGATTTAAGACCGCAACTTATCCTCATGGAAAATGTCGCTGAGATGAAAAACGGTTTTAACTTGGCTTACACTGAGGAGATAATATCCCGACTTAAGGAAGATAATTATTCCGTGTCATATGCGGTCTTAAATGCTGCGGACTATGGCGTTCCGCAAAGACGGCGGCGCGCATTTTTTATAGCAAACCGACTTGGCACCATGCTTAATTTTCCGCGTCCTACTCATGGCGCGCCAAAAGACGACATCGGCCTATTTTCTGTTAATAACCATGTTACGGTTTGGGATGCTATAGGTGATTTGCAATCGTTAAACCATGGGGAGGGCGATAGGAGTATGTCGTACACCTGTGCGCCGATTTCTAATTACCAGAAGAAGGTAAGAAATGGCCAAGAATACGTAGAAAATCACATGGCTCGTAAACTTCAGCCCTTGCAATTTAAACGCATCTCCGCATTAAAACCGGGCGAAGGTCTAAAAGAATTACCCGAACACCTGAAAGTAAGAAGTGGATATAGCGGTGCCTATGGCCGCCTCACAAAAGACATGGTTGCGCCAACTATAACGCGGTGGGTATTTCATCCAGGTTCTGGACGCTGGGGTCATCCTGTTGATCTTAGAATTCTGACTATTCGTGAGGTTGCCAGAATTCAGGGTTTTCCTGACAGTTTTGTTTTTGTTGGAACCTATAATGATCAGGCTGGTCAAATTGGGAATGCTGTTCCGCCATTATTAATACAAGAAATCGCGGAGAGCATGTTGGCTCAAGCAGGACTATCTAATTCCGATAGAAACTCAAAGAACCTTTCCAATGATATTTTTTCATTCTCTGATGGACGAGCGAAAGTAATCGCATGACTGTCACTTTGCTTAGGCCACCATGCTTTTTCTCCGCTGAAATGTAATTGATTTTCGCCTAAGCCATGCCAGGCCCACCACTTATCTTTACTGGGCTTATGTATCCCATGTAAGGCAGGTAATTGTTCTTTCTTCATACTATTCTTTGGCGATGACCATGACCATAAAAAATCGGTTTTGTCAAAAATAGCCGGCTTGTCACGGACACAAAGCAATTTTTCAAAATATGTGATTTGCCCGCTATCATGGATAATTAACCTACAATATCCTATTTCAGATAGATCATATCGCTCAAAACTGTGAACGGCATGATTATTACAAAAATCAATAATTGCGTCTCCAAGTGCTTGTGCGCCTTTTTTGCCTTTGCGAGAGTCTTTTATCAGGTCATCTTGATTGGGCAATTTGGCACGTTTCCATGTGACAGGCGTGTCTTCTTTTGTTGACTTAACTTGCCAACCGCGATGACTCTTTTTACTGATGACATCAACAAAATCGTAAGTATTGAGTACTTCGCCATCCTGAACCTTAGCCAAAACAGCTTCCATAATAGCACCGGGAATATTTTCTCCTGAGAATGGCAATCGTATATAGCCTGATAGAATCTTTTTTATGTCCTTAAGTTGCTCTTGAGTAGAGAAAATGTTCATTTATCGCTCTTTTTTGAAAGAAGGGTTGAAACGGATATGTTAAGAGCCTTCGCTAAAACAGCCAATACAGCGAGTGTGGGATTCCTCACACCTCGCTCTATTCCACTGATGTATGTTCTGTGGAGGCCAGACAGTTCCGCGAGTGCTTCCTGTGAGATGCCTAGTTTTTCGCGGTAGTTCTTGACATTTTTGGCCAGTAATAAATTGATGTCCATTGACCTAAATGATAGTCAATCATGTATACTATTTGTCTACAGCCTATGAGTAACATTTTATCAAGTATGGGCACAACAGATCGTTTGTCTAAGAACGCAAGAAGCGAATTAATGGCTCGTGTGAAGTCTAAGGATACACAGCCTGAAAAAGTTGTTAGAATCTTGTTATCTAAAATGGGCTTTCGCTATAGGCTACATAGAAAAGATTTGCCGGGATCTCCAGACCTTGTTTTTCCATCTCGTAGGAAAGTAATCTTTGTTCACGGTTGTTTTTGGCATGGTCATAATTGCACGGCTGGAAGAAATAGGCCATCTTCAAACAAGCAATATTGGACAGCAAAATTAGAAAAAAATAAAAAGCGAGACAAGAATAATCTGCAATCTTTAGCGGCAATTGGCTGGAAGTCATTAATCGTTTGGGAATGCAAAGTAAAGAAGACAGAATACATAACTGAATTAATGGAAAAATATCTAAATGACAAATGAAGACCGCCGAACACGGCATTCAACCAAACCGGGAATAGCCTTGTTTCTTTTTCAGCGCAGGTTTGTTGCCCCGGCTAGTTAATTTTATCGTTAGCCCTCAAACCACATAAACTATTTCCTTCTATGCTAAAATCCAACATGGAATTTGTTGATGTTCTTTTCCCGATTAATCTGGGCCCCCTGACATATAAATGCCCTGAGCATCTGATTGATAAAGCACATCCCGGAATGCTTGTTTCCGCGCCTCTGAAAAAACAGATAACAAAGGGAATAATCCTCGGTCGCCTCGGGCGACTCGCCGAGGAGAGCAAATCTTCTGCGCCCATATCCGACAACATAAAAAACATCAGCGACATCCACGGCGAATCGCCTTTGCTTGAACCGCCATTGTTGAAACTCCTTAACTGGATGGCTGATTATTACATCATC
>JAGVGX010000210.1 GCA_020056865.1 Desulfobacterales bacterium | reverse complement strand
TTTACGGGCAGGGAGAACACCCTGTGCCTGGAAAATGCAAAACTGATTGCAAAAAAAGGCATCCCTATGAGAATCAGAGTTCCTGTTATTCCTGGCCGAACAGATACGATTGATGCTTTGACTAAAACAGCAAAGTTTGTTGCTGATTTAAATAAGGAAGGAACAATTCTCGGTGTTGATTTGCTGCCATATCATCCTTACGCGGGCGCCAAGTACAGGCTTTTCGGTATGGATTATCCTTTCCCTGAAAGTGACGGGTTTAGTGATGAAGATATCATGGCGTTTATTGAGCTTTTTACCGATGAAGGGTTGGATGTAACCGTGGGTGGTTAGTTGACCAAATTTTATTTAATCAAAAGGAGGTAGACTATGATTTGTGATACCTGTGAATTTGAAGGCCTTGTTGCTGAATTCAAGTACCTGTGCCCGAATTCCTGATGCGGTCCCATTGATGTGAGGGAATGCCCTCACTGCGGCGCTCAGGTGAGATGCCATCGATTTGAAGAATTAGAAAGTGAGCTTCCTGGACAGATGAAAAAGGCGCATGACCTGTTTGGCAGTGGCGATTTAAATGAGGCTAAAAGCGTGGCGAACCAGGTCGCGGTAAAAAATCGTTCCCTCTGTTTGCCTGGTATTGATGAAGAATTACGTGTGCTGTTTCAAAAAATTAAAAGCAAACGTGCAGATAAAAAAAACATTCTTTATGGTACCTGATTTATGAAGGGACTGATTCGCTGACATGCTATAACGGCGGGAATGTTTGGGGTAGTATATTGGCCGTTTTGATGAAGTACGCCCTAACTTTATATGCTTAAAGCATAACAGGTTAATGTATTGTTTTAACTTATTCTTCCTCGGTAAATGTGCCTTTCTATATCCTGATCCTTCCTGTTATTCAATTTAGTAAACATTATAAAATGCCTGGCATCGTATCGCATGTTTTGTCGTGCTACCTCCTTAGGTGAATGATGTGATTCTGCTATTTTTATGTTTTTTTTTAACACCAAATTATTCAATAGAATCTATAATCTGTCATGGCTTTTTTTGTATTTTTAACAAAGACAAATAGTATTGCAGCAGAATATTTTGCAAAAACGATACGCAAGACGAATGCTCATCGTTTTGAGATCGTGTCTTCAGTTGAAGCCATAATCAATCTTAAGCCTGATTTTGTCATGCTGACTGCCTATGATCAGCTGGAAGAATATCGGCATGCTAAAGAATGGGTCACAGAGATAAAAAAACACCTGCCATTTGCTAAAATCATTCTTGGGGGCGCTGCTTTCAGAAGCAGACCAGCAGCCTTTTTCATCAATCTTAAGGCGGATTATGCCTTGCGGGGTGAGGCCGACTTTACTTTTTCTTTGCTTGTTGATGAAATTACAAAAGAACAACCTGATTTAAATAAGATAAAAAATATTTCAGGGGTCATATGCATCCAGAACGGACGCATGGTAATGAACCCCGACTATCCCTATCTTACGAGAAACCAGCTTGAATCTATGGATTTCGCCCATTATTGCTATTATGAAAGCGATATGGTTTCGGTTTTAACGGAACGAGGTTGCCCTTTTGGATGTACGTTCTGCTCGCGTGTTTTTGGAAAGAAGATAAGATTTTTGTCTGTTGACAGGATTGTCAGTATTCTTAAAGAGATATCCAAAAATGCTAAGATAAAAAGGGTGATGTTTGCCAATGACAACATGATTTATAATTTAAGGCGGGCACATAAACTGTTCGGGCGGATTATTGATGAAAAACTCAATGAAAGGTTCAGTTTTTTAATTAATGGAAGAATTGATAATTTTACAACGGATGACAAAACGTATTTTCCGCATAGAATCAATTTGGATCTGGCAGATTTATTGCAAAAGGCAAATGTTGAGAAAATATCTTTTGGAACCGAATCGTTTAATGACAATGAGATTGTTAGATTAAAACCAGAAGCAAGGTATCGTGGATTAGATGCCATGCGTTTAACCAGAGAACTGGGTACAAGAGGCATAACCGTTGTTCACTTTATTATATGGCCGAGTCCTGATGCGCTGCCAGAAGAAGCCATTGAATCAACCTGTAAACGATTGAGTGTTATGGAGTATTATCAAGATTTTATAGAAAACAGTGCAAACTTTGCCAATCCGGTCAGGATTTCACTTGTTCGTGGTGCGGATCTTTATAATCGGGCATTAAATCAAGAATTTAAAGTGGTGGAGATAGATGATCCGGAAGAAAAAGATGTAGATGTTTCAAAGGTTGAAGCTGTAGAGGCAGAATCGTTTGAGATAACTGGAAGCGATGTTTATCTTCCTTTTCTGACACCGGTTAACAGGTATGGGACATCTGCGGATGCATACCGGAATCTTTTGATTTTAGAGTACGAGTATGAAGCGCTGCAAAATAAAAAAGAAAGATCATCCAAAGAAGAAAAGAGATTTCAAATGCTTGGCAAAAAATTGAGGACTTGCCGAAAACAGGTAAATCATATAACACTTATGATAATGAAGATAAATGAAAAGGCTCGGCAGCAGTTAAAACAGATGCTGTTAGAAATTGGAGGGGTTGGAACGTTTCTTCAAGACTATATGAAGCTTTCTACTGAAGAAAAAAGAAACAGGCTTTACACGTTTACTGAAGAATTTAACAAGGCAGCATATCTGGGTCCTGTAAATGTTTTTGAGGCGGATACCAGACAAATATTTTATATGTATATCGTCAGCGCGTTAAAAGAAACGATCGCTGGTCCGGAAAAGTCAAAGCAGGTGATAAGAAAACATAAAAAACTAACACAACATATCGTTATTAACAAAATGCTTGAATTAAGAAAAGAAACGCCCTTGCGCATATATCTTCATGGACTTGACAGAGATATACCCGTTAATCGGTCTTCTATTGGGATATTAAGCAAACATATTGGCAGATACACTGAAACATGGAGTTAACAGATTGGAAACAGATTTCACCCACAATATTTCAACAAGGTGTTTGTCATGATAGTAGATCAGCCCGGCTCGCACTTTATTTTTGGTTATCATCCCGAAATCTATGAGGGCTATAAATATATAGCTTACAAGGGAAGACCGTTAACAAACAAGGAGTATCTTGATTACTGGGGAAAGTGGCTCGTATTTGGCTCAAGACAAAGGCATGATGAGCTGGCAATCAAGTTGGACCCTTATGTTGAGTCGGGTCTTATCGCCTGTTTTAAATATGATAGAAAAGCGCTTACCAACCTTGGCATGGAAGAGTGCGTGATGTGTGTGTTTTGTGATAAACGAAATCGTGATGAGGTTTGGGATATTTTGGCAGACCAGGGCGTTAAGCTGAAAGCATGGATATATGACAGGGAAACCGTGAGCATGTGGCTTCCTGGTGGGGCATTACTGGAAAACTGGATAAGATCTGAAAAATTATGCGAAAAGAAAGCAGAAAGGGTTCGGCAAGACTCTCGCCAACGATTTTCTGAAATACTTGATTACCCGGACAGACCGTTTGCAGGTTGGCAACAGTAGGTAAATTTTAGTATGGATTTTATTGAGTTATAGGGGAAATAAAATGGCTCAGATACGAGATGCTGCCTTTGGTTATTCAGAATACTGGAGAAAAAACAAATCTGCAGTAGAATCACAAGAACTGGCCAGGGTGTTGTTTGCCTTAAGAAAGGTGGGCAGGCATATCACAACCAACTTAAAGCCCATCGAATGGGCGGCAGGTATTGCTGATGGGACAGGCAAGATTGGCATTGATATTGGTTTGGCAAAAGGCAAATATCCACTCCCTCCCTGCAAAATGGATCTTCTTGTAGGGATAACAGCAAGAGAAGCCCTTCACTGCTATATCCTTTCAGATGTTATCTGGCTTAAAATAAGGAAAAAAATAGGGGCCATGCCTCCGGACGAAGAATATTTGTTCGCTCTTCTTATTGGTATAGGTGAAGATATTTTTGCCCGATATATTGCAAAAGACACCATCTGGAAGCATTATTTGCCTTTTTGTTGGCCATATGTTCGGCAGCCCTTTAAGGGCGATGTTACCAAGCCTCCTAAAGTTCATACACTGTTGTATATTTTTGCCAATTATGTTTTTTTGGATCGGCTTTCAGTAAATATGCATCCAGGATACCATGATCTGTTTCAGAGACTTCTTGACGCAAGAGATGCAATCATAGCGTCTGCCGATGAAACGTCGAAATCAGCAAGATGTAATTTGAGGACTGATATTTATCTCAACCTGTGGCATGACATTTTGCTTCAGGCAAAAGATTGGCTGCCTGCCGATTCTATAGAAGATTTGGGTTTGTTGCAGGGTGAAGGTCCTCCTGATGAAGACAATGATTTTTTGCCAAATGACGATGATGATTCAGAAAGTATTGATGAGAGGCAGAGAGAGGCCAAGGAGTCAGATCTTAAACTGCTGAAGAATGTTAATGAAGTTATTGAGCAATATAGTGATAAAAGCTTCAATGAGCACCTTGAAGAAATATCCGAAGAAGAACAATGGAAAATCATTGATACCACGTTTGGAAAGGCCAGTTTGCCTTGCCGCATGAAGCTGGATCCTGTTCTTGTTGCCAGGTTAAGACGGATTTTTAAGTTGCAAAAATCTCACAGAAGCAGACGCTATCATTATAACCGTGGTCTTTTACGTGGCAAAATTGACGGAAGGCGTCTTTACAGGTTATCGATGAATGGAAGGCTTTTCAGGCTCAAAGAACATTTTTATTATGATAATACAAGAAATATTGTCATACTTGTTGATGGGTCCGCATCAATGACTGGAGGGCTGCCTGCTGGCGGCAAACAGTGGTCTCAAGCAGAGCGGATTTTTGTGTCGTTGTTTGAGGCGGTTAAGGGGACAGGAAACAGGCTGGATGTGTATTCATATTTTGAAAGGGCTGGCATTTGTGAAATCAACCTGCTTGCTTACAACAAAAAAATTTATACGGTTCGACCGAGTGGAAGAACCCCAACGGGTCAGGCAATTATTGCTGCAGCAGTTAAAATGCCCAGGGATAAAAAAAGACTCATTGTTCATCTCACCGACGGTGAGCCCAATTGTGGCGTCAGCGTACAAAAAGGGCTGGAGTTTTGTGACAGTCAAGGCATTGAAATTGTTACCATCGGCACGTATTATGATGAGCATACAAAAGAGCTTCTTGAACAACAATACCATGACAGAGCCATACTGGTTGATTCCCTTGATCTGCTTCCTCTACGTCTCGAAGAAGTCTTAAGAGCGAGTTTGTTAAAATGAATATATTAGAATCCACAAAAAAAAAATATTATGATGCTGTAAAAAATCCTGTTCCCATGATTGTTGGTTTACAGATAACCAGTGCCTGCAATTTACATTGCAAGCTTTGCGGTGCTTCAGCAGGAGAAGCTTTGCCAAATGAGTTGACAACCAGTGAGGCAAAGTATATAATCAGTAATTTAGAAGAAGCTAAAGTAATACATCTTTCTTTTGGGGGTGGAGAGCCTCTGGTAAGAAGTGATATACTTGAACTTGCATCATATGCTTCCAGGCGTCTTCGTAGTGTGGGCATTGTTTCTAACGGGTTTATTATTGACAGGACAATGGCGTTGAAAATAAAGGATGCCGGTGTCAGGCAGGTGATGATAAGTTTAGACGGGTATAACGCAGAAACGCACGATGCAAACAGAGGCAAAGGAAGTTACGACCGTGCACTTAGCGCATTGGAACATATAAGAAATGAACAAATGTCAGCACGCATATCGTTTACTATTTCCAGAAGCAATGCGCATCAGCTTCCGGAGATTATTCGTCTTGCTCAAGAGCTTGACGTGAGTCTTAATGTGCAGGAATTTTTTGCACGAGGAAGAGCAACAGGCCAAGATGACCTTATCCTTACCAGAAGGCAGCGTAAGGAGATGCAACGGGTTTTATTTAAAAATCAGGAGGATCGTGGTGCTGGATCGGTTGGTTTTGAGAACCGGTATATCATCTCAGAAGATAAAAAATCACTTGAGATCTGTACCAACCCGAATCTTGGATCGGATTTTTATGATTTTTGCGTTGGGTGTTTGACGGGTATTTATTCTTTGTTTGTTTCTTCAACAGGCGAGGCCCGTCTTTGCGGAAGGCATGGAGAAGGCGAACTGGGGAACCTGAAAAACACAGCTCTTTCTGATATATGGAAGAATTCTGAATTTCTTAGAAAGGTTCGAGACAGGGAAAATCTTTCCGGCAGATGTGGCACGTGCGCGTATCGTTATGTTTGCGGCGGGTGCAGAAGAAATGCATTGTTTATGTCCTCTGACTGGTTTGCCGAAGATCCTTTGTGCTGGCGTGGTCGTCCGGAAGACGAGCTTGATATTTAGCCATCCTCAATCACAAGGCAGCAAGAATATGTTGCGTTGTGAAATCATACATATATCTTAATAAAACCTGTTATTTTAAAAACAACACCTGTTCATAAAGGAATCTGTATATGAATTTTTGCAGCATCAATAAGAATTGTGTTGAAATAGGCACAGAAGAATCTTTCCCAACCGGGTTAGACAAGCTAAAAACCCATGAATTATATCCTCTTTTTTTTCCAAAATCAGTGGCACTTGTGGGGGTGTCAGAAAATATGCATTACGGAGCGTCTTCTTTTTTGCAGGCGCTGGATACAATGAAATACTCAACATTTGGAAGCATGTATCCGGTAAATCCAAAATATGCCGGAAAAAATCTTCACGGTTATACATGCTATCCGTCACTTGAATCATTACCTGAAACGCCGGATTATGTTCTATCCGGGCTTCCTGCCGCGAAGACGCCCGCTTTACTTAAAGAGGCTATACTAAAAGGGGCCAGATTTGTTACGGTATTTACATCCGGGTTTAATGAAGCCAGCAAGGATGAAAGCAAGGCACTACATAAGGAAATTGTTTCCATTCTTGACTCTGATGAAAATAAAGATGAAACCGGAAGAAAAAAAACACGGGTCATCGGTCCTAATTGTTTGGGGGTTTATAATCCTTCAGCAGGCATGGCCTATTTTAATGATCAACATAATAATGTAAACGGTCGTGTATCTATTTTATCCCAGTCAGGCGGTCAGGCGATAAATATTTCAAGTTTTTTTTCAGAACGCAATTTCCCGGTTCGAATGGCTATTTCAGTTGGCAATATGCTTGATTTAGATATTACTGAAATATTTGATTTTTATTATCATGACCCGTATACGCAGGCGATTGTCTGTTATGTTGAGGGGATTCCTGAAAATTCAGGGAGGCGTTTGTTTGATTTAATAAAAAAAATAACGAAAAAAAAAGCAGTATTAATTTGGAAAACAGGAAGAACAAAAGCATCTTTAAATGCTATATCCTCGCATACAGGTTCGCTTGCGGGGGATTCAAAAATTTTTTCTTCTGCAATGCGTCAGGCCGGGGCTATCTTGCCCCGCTCTTTAGAGGCACTGTTTGATGCTGCTTCTGCAATTATGCTGTCACCATTACCGAATGGCCGGTTGGGGAATCATAATATGAAACATAGCAGCAATATGCTTCCAGTTGCTATTAAAAACAATATATCAGATAAAAAAACAGATGGTTTAAAAGCTGCAATTATGGTTTGTGGCGGCGGTTTTTCTGTTGATATTATCGATACCTTCAGCTTGCTTGGCATCCAAAAAGCTGATTTTTCATCTGATACATTAAAGAAAATGGGCGAGGTATTGCCTGGTGATGTCAATACTTTT
>JAGVGX010000063.1 GCA_020056865.1 Desulfobacterales bacterium | reverse complement strand
TTTATTAATCTCAATCCCTAATATGTTCGAAGGTATGCTTCCGAAAATGATTGACTCATTTCTTTTTACTTCGTCCAACGAAGGGATAGGAGAATAGAAGTGTCCTGGCGGCACGAATTTTTTTAGGCCGGCTACTTCCGACCGTAAGTTATCACGCTCTGATACAATATCATTCAGTATGGGTAGTTTCTTAATGGCTGACTTTATGTTGGCAAGCATGGTTAACCTCTTCTATCTATTGTAATTATTTGGTGAATACGATGAGACGCACAACGCTAGGTGTAACCGCGATTTGCGGCACAGAAGCAAAAAAGCTTCAATCATTTAAAAACAAGACAATATTTACAATGAAAAAAAACTAGACCAGTGTTAGCAAATTCCGGTTCACACCCTGGTTAGGTTCTGTCCTTTATGAACTGTATTGAAGATGAATAGTCAAAGGCCTTGCCGCTGATCTTCTCAGACCAGAAATCTTCAAATAGCGGCACATGCTGCCCTTTGAATGCTTGCACAAATGCTGCTTTTTGGCGCTCAACTATCTGCAATGATATCGATTCTACGCCAAGGAGAAGCCGTCGTTTGTTCCCCTGCACACTAGACCAACACAAAATCCCAATCGAGAAGCAACCATTATGAATTGGAAGCGCTTCGCTGTAGAGAAACTCCTCTATCCGATCAAGGTACTTCCTTGGACTCAACCTCAAAAGCTTGATACTCATTATGGCCTTCGCCAAACCATGATATATAAATTTTTATTTGCCGATAAAACTTTATAAACGAAAGGAGAAGGCCACAATGAGATTCTATAATGAACAGCATAAGTATTACTGCGGTATCGATCTGCATGCAAGAAAAATGTACCTTTGCATCATGAATCAGGAAGGAGAAATTCTGTTGCATAAAAACATACAGGCAAGACCAGACACGTTTCTTAGAGCGATTCAGCCTTATAAGGAAGATGTTGTAATATGCGTAGAGTGCATGTTTACGTGGTACTGGGTTGCCGATATTTGCAGTGATGAAAAAATTTCCTTTGTGCTCGGGCATGCTTTGTATATGAAAGCAATACATGGAGGAAAGGTAAAAAATGATAAAATCGATTCAAAAAAGATAGCTGTCCTGCTCAGAGGCGGCATGCTTCCCATGGCATATGTTTATCCAAAAAGAATGAGAGCTACAAGAGACCTTTTACGCCGCCGCAACAATTTTAAAAGAAAACGGGCCGAACTTTTAACACACATTCAAAATACCAATACTCAGTGCAATCTACCCAGATTTTCTAAATGCATATCGCACATGTCAAACAGGAACGGAGTGGAAGACAGATTTGAAGATGAAAGTGTCAGAAAAAACATAGAAGCAGATATGATTCTTCTGGAGCACTATGATAAACTCATAAGAGAGCTTGAATATTTTCTGGTAAACAACGCAAAACAGCATGATGCATTCAGTTTCCATCTATTAAGGTCGGTGCCTGGTATAGGGAAAATTATTGCTCTTATTATTCTTTATGAAGTCCATGATATTAACAGGTTCCCCCGGGTGCAGGATTTTTCATCATATGCAAGACTGGTAAAACCTAAACATGAATCAAACGGTAAAACATACGGCACCAAAAACAGCAAGATAGGAAATGCTCATTTAAAATGGGCGTTTTCGGAAGCAGCTATTCTTTTTATGCGGGAAAGTGATGAAGGGAAAAAATATGTAGCAAAACTGGAGAAAAAACACGGTAAGGGCAAGGCCATATCAATACTTGCACATAAAATCGGCCGGGCTGTTTACTATATTCTGAAAAGGAGAGAGCCATTTGATATAGACAGATTCTTTAACAGAAAATAAAGTATGGGCTGGAGAGTGTGAGCACAGACGCCTAACTGGATCCATATATGGTTTAGCCTGAACAAGTGGGCTGATAATATTGTAACCAATATGTGTTCAAACACACAAAAATACCCGCATAGGCAAAATACCAGGAAACCACTCCGGCTTGATTGGACACACTTTCCGAGCCCTCCAGCTATAGTGCTTTAACAGAGTTAAAGCCGGTGATTCTGCTCCTTAACCGAGCTGAAAACTAACTGGATGGATCTTTTGATTCAAGCCTGACTTTTGAAAGGACGGCATAAGGACACGGATGAATTTCAGGGTTCAGCCCCATTATAAAGGATGGGGCTGAACCTGCCGGCACAGTTAGCTTGTGCAAAAAAGGCAGGAAAACCCCGATAGATGTTTGATGCAGGTCACGAACCTGATATCGTTAATAGAAAAAAGACAGAATAAAAGGCCTTTGTTAAAGCATTGAGCGTCAAGGTAAGAAAAAATCATTTCTTTACCCAAGGGATATTTTTTTCTCTTGACAGAGGAGGGCCATATAGATGTTAGCTGTTTTACTATTTCGACATAGTAAGAAATTCATTGTCATCAGCTTCACCAACGGGGGCCACTTCAAGGATTGCCCTCTTGGCAAGTTCACGAGCAAGATTCTTGTGAGCGATAACTTGGCGAACGCTTTCTATAATATCGTTCCTGATCTTGTCATTCTTTGGTATCGGAAGAACAAGCTCTTTGATTCTCCCGCCCAGCGTATCAATAATGTCCTGAGTGAAGCGTTTTGAAGCAATCTGTTCCTTCACAATCGGACTTGTCAACACAGCAAGAAGAAGAAAAGGATGAAGCACATCTATTTTGTTTGAACGTATTTTGAATATATGGCTTTGATAAACAATCTTTGCGTCATACTTCGTTACTAAGCCACAGGTCCCGACAAGATAGGTTCCATCACGAACCATCAAAATATCATTCTCTTGAACGTCTTGCTTAGTCTTCAAGTCCTCATAGATTGTTTCAGAAAGTCCGTGTTTTGGATCGAGCTTGATTTCCCAATTGGCAATCTCAGATGTTCTTATGAATGGGATATGCCCAGTTCCATAAGCCAACTTACCAACCTCATGACC
>JAGVGX010000254.1 GCA_020056865.1 Desulfobacterales bacterium | reverse complement strand
AATGAAAACATTAAAGGCAATATTTTTCGTGCCATGGGCAATATTAAAAAAGAGTATTTACTGGTTTAAAAGAGTTTAATTTGTGATGATAGATATACAAAGTCAGCGAGATGATCGAAACATACCCATAGACAAGGTAGGCATAAAAAATCTTAGGCATCCGATAACGGTTTTGGATAAAGGCAGCGGGCTGCAGCATACCATTGCCTTGATCAATATGTATGTGAATTTGCCCTATAAATATAAAGGGACACATATGAGCAGGTTTGTTGAAATACTTGAACTGCTCAGGCCTGAAGTTTCATTAAAAAATATTTCTGTTGTGTTAAAGCAGATGAAAACACATCTCGATGCGGCTTCTGCTCATATTGAGGTAACTTTTCCATACTTTATTGAGAAAAAGGCACCTGTAAGCAGATTGCCTGGCCTGATGGATTATACCTGTAAGTTTATCGGATCGAGTGATTCAGATGATAAACTTGATCTTATTTGTGAAGTTATTGTTCCTGTATCTTCTGTTTGCCCCTGCTCCAAGGAAATCAGCAATGAAGGCGCTCATAATCAGCGTGGCAAGGTCAGACTCAAGACGAGGTTTGAAAAATTTATATGGCTTGAAGATATGATTGATGTTGTAGAGGCTTCGGCTTCATGCGACGTTTATTCCGTCCTTAAACGCATTGATGAAAAACATGTAACGGAAAAAGGCTTTTCAAATCCTAAATTTGTTGAAGATATCGTAAGAGATATTGCTGTAAAACTTAAAGAAGACAATAATATCACATGGTTCTCCGTAAGTGCTGAAAATTTTGAGTCTATTCATAACCACAGCGCATATGCCCAGATCACCAGTTGACGGTTTACGGTTGACAGTTTACGGTTCAACAAAGTTGTAACAGCTTTCCGTCAACTGTGAACTGTCAACCGTAAACCCGTTTAAGCTCCAGCGGTCGTTGCCTCACATTCTTCTCTTTATCTTATCGCTTCAGCTTATATCAAATATCCAGTTTTAAGTTTGACCATTGACATGCAATAATTATTTTTCTATGATAATCAGATGATCAACGTATTTTTAATATCTTAAGACCTTTAGCGCTTTTTTGAATCCATTGCTTGCCAGGAGAAAATGCCCATATGAAACATTTTTTTCTTATTACCCTTTTTATTTTTTTGTTTTCGTCTTTAACCGGTGCTGAAACCAGATATGTTGATAATATGATTAAAATAACCCTGAGAACAGGGCCAGGGTTGCAATATCAGATTATATCCACGGTTAATTCCGGCACTATGATTAATTTGCTTGAACCTGGTGAACAGTGGTCTAAAGTTGTATTGCCCAACGCTAAGGAAGGCTGGGTCCTGAATAGATTTCTTACAGCCAGTGAACCGGATTCCATTCAACTTGCAAGACTGAAAGAAAAACATAAACAATTCGCCGATCAGCTTCCATTAATCACTGAGGAAAATAAAAAAATTAAAGAGGAAAACCGTGAACTCAATGACAAGGTGATCGAATATGAAAAAACAAACGCTCATCTCGATGAGTCATATACACAACTTAAAAAAGATGCGTCAGGCTACCTTGAACTCAAAAAAGATTATGAAAAGAAAAGCCATACGCTTTCAGAATATACAGAAAAAATTAAAAATCTTGAAAAAGGGTTAATGAATAAATATATTACTGCAGGCTTATGCGGTGCCGGCGTATTGCTTGCCGGTTTTATTATAGGTTTCAGTGCAAAACGTCAGCGCAGGAGACCGTCATTACTGTAATGTACCAGGTATGTGTCTGTATGTGATATGAAAAAGCTTTTTGGTAACCTAACAGGGCTTAAGGCAAGCCAAGTCAAAAGGCTTGAAAAAATATATCAGCGTTTCATCCCAAGCGAATTTATAATAACCCCTGAATTGGGTAATTATATTTGCGCTCTTTCCCATGAGATAAACCGCCAGATAGGTGTCATGGTCAATCGCAAGGGCAAAATAGATTATGTGATTGTTGGCAACCACAGGGAAATTTTTATTCCGGATCTAAGTGAATATCGTATCGCTCGTGCCCGATTAAAAGGGCTTAAGTGCATACATACCCACTTTAAGGACGAGCCGCTTGCCGAAGATGACTTTGCTGATCTTGCCTTATTAAGACTTGATATGATGGCTGCTGTTACAATGAATCGTGACGGTGGACTGCATCAAGTCTATTGTGCACATATTCTTCCCAAACGTATGCAGCAAAAACATTTCCAGATACTATCCCCTTTGAACTTAAGTCAACTCGATATCGATTGTTTGGGGCTTATTCATGCAATTGAAGCTGAACTGGATCAAATAACCCCGTTGCACGACGCCGATGCAGGCAGAGAGCGCGCTATTCTTGTTAGTGTTACCACAGCTCCGAAAACGTCTGCCATAGAAAGTCTAACCGAGCTCAAAGACCTGACTGAATCTGCGGGAATTGATGTTGCAGGAACTGTGTTGCAGCAGATCAGAAAGGTTTCACCGAGATTTCTTATGGGGGCAGGGAAACTTCAGGACATGACGTTAATGGCGTTAACACAAGCTGCTACAGTGGTTATATTCGATCAGGAATTGAATTCGTCCCAGATGCATTCTATTGCCGATCGAATTGATCTAAAAGTTATTGACAGAACACAATTGATTCTTGATATATTTGCTCAGCGGGCTCAGACAAGAGAAGGCAAGCTCCAGGTAGAGCTGGCACAGTTAAAGTATTTGCTGCCAAGGCTTTCCACAAAAAATACGGCCATGTCGCGCCTTACAGGCGGTATTGGTGGAAGAGGGCCTGGTGAAACGAAACTGGAGATCAACCGAAGACGGGTGCGTGATCGGATTGTACTTTTTGAAAAATCCATATCAAACGTAAAAAAACAACGCAGGCAGCAGAAAGCCAGGAGAAGCAAAAAGGGCATACCTGTTATCGCGATTGTAGGTTACACCAATGCAGGCAAATCAACCCTTTTAAATACGCTGACCACAAGTAACGTAAGGGCGGAAAACCGGCTTTTTGACACGCTTGATCCTTCAAGCAGGCGGCTTAAATTTCCACGGGATATTGAAGTCATCATAACCGATACAGTGGGTTTTATAAAAGATTTGCCCAGCGATCTCATGGCAGCTTTCAGGGCAACATTGGAAGAGCTTGAAAGTGCGGATTTGCTTCTTCATGTCATTGATGCGAGCAGCCCGCGTTTTGAAAACCAGATTCAGTCTGTTGAAACCATACTTGCTGATTTGGAGTTGCATCGTATCCCCACCATAAAGATTTTTAACAAAAAAGACCTGCTGGATCAAAGAACAGCCGACGCATACGCCAATACTTCAGACAGCATAGTCATATCTGCCAATGATAAATTAACTCTTGCACCTCTTATTAAAAAAATTGAAGATACCCTGATACAGGCACAAGGCAGGTGGTTATGAAAGGCAAAATGATCCTGAAACGATCAAATGATCTGGTATTTGATATGAATGACGATAAAAATATAACCATATGCTCCACATTATATGATGTGATTGCCGGAGATGTGATGCATGATATTCGCCTGGACATGGTGGTATCCAAATCCAGCTTTGATATTCTTTCCATTCAGGCGCATGTCAAAACACCTGATTATTTGAAATGCCATGAAGCTGTAAGGGGTATTTCCGGGCTCGCTGGTTTCAATTTGTGCAAGGGATTTAATCACAAGGTTTTAGATCTTGTTGGCGGTGTTAAAGGATGTTTTCATTTAAACAACATGATTCTTCAGGTGGGCAGTGCTGCATTTTTATCGCAAATTTTTAAAACCAGACAAGGGATAAAAAAATGGCAGGACTGGGTTGAACAATGCAAACAGCATCCTGAACATATGGACGAAAACATTAATTACAGGATTCGTCAGGTACCTGAAATCGATAATTCGTGCTATGTGTGCCGGATCAGATAGTGCGTTT
>JAGVGX010000080.1 GCA_020056865.1 Desulfobacterales bacterium | reverse complement strand
TGCTCGTATTGTTGTTACAGGTCAGGCCTCAAGAACTCTTTTTGACCTTCCTTACCACGCTGAAACTGAGTGTCTTGAAAAAGCCATGAAGTTTTATAATCTTAAACCTGACATCCTCTTATCCCTTGGAGGAGAAACCTTCAGTGTTTATACAATGAAAAATGGTTTAATTCATAATATTATCGCAACATCCAAATGCGCCGCTGGAACCGGAGAATTTATCGTTCAGCAGTTTAGCCGTATGAATTTGTCTCTTGAAGAAGGAATTGAGCAAAGCATGACAGGTAAACGTGTGCCATTGGCGACTCGCTGCTCTGTCCATTGCAAAAGTGACGCCACACATAAGCTGAATAAGGGCGAATGTGCGCCTGGAGACATTGCAAAATCGCTTATATATGATCTGGCAGAAAAAATATATAAAATGATTGATCAGGCCCAATGGCCGAAGGGCCTGGTTGTATTATCCGGAGGTGTTACATTAAATAAACCGTTTGTTGATAATCTTCAGGAGATACTTGGTGCTGATTCTAAAGTTAGGGTGATTCCTGAAAGCCCCTACCTTGAAGCATTTGGAGCATCTTTATTCGCTTTAGAACTCCCTGAAACCATAAAAATACCTCCAAGGCATAAATGGCTTAGAGCGGGAAAAACCACCTTTGAAACCTTGAGCCCTTTAACAGATAAAGCCGCTTTGCTGGATTACAGGGTTAGAACAGATGAAACATTAACACTGGTTGATGGTGCATCATATATTTTAGGGATTGATGCCGGATCAACGACAACCAAAGGTGTTTTATTAAATACGTCTGACAAAACCGTTGGTGCCAGTTCTTACCTAAGGACCCACGGCAATCCTATATTGGCAACAAAAAACGTCATTGCAGATCTGATAAAGCAAGTCGGTGAAAAGGATATAAAAATTATTCAAACCGGCGTAACAGGCTCAGGCAGAGAAATGGATTCGGTATATCTTGACAACTGTTTGAGTTTTAATGAAATACTTGCGCATGCAAGGGCAGCGACAGAAGAAGTCCCTGATGTGGATACTGTATTTGAAATAGGAGGTCAGGATTCAAAATTTGTTTCTTTTCTTGAAGGCATTCCTGTGGATTACGCCATGAATGAAGGCTGTTCAGCTGGAACCGGCAGCTTCCTTGAGGAATCGGCGTCTATTGACATGGGTATTCCAATGCGTGAGATAAGCGGCGTAGCAGAAAAAAGTGAGAAGCCTCTCGCATTTGGAGAAAGGTGCGCGGCGTTTATCAATACCGACTTAAGAAGCGCCAAACAGCTTGGCGCCGGCCAGGAAGATGTAACGGCTGGCCTTGTTTATTCCATAGCAGACAATTATATCTCTCGTATCGTCGGTTCCCGTTATGTTGGTGAAAACCTTTTATTCCAGGGTGGTGTAGCTCTTAATAAATCCGTTGCTCTTGCCATGGTCGCACGAACAGGTCGTAAAGTTGTTGTCCCTCGCCATCCCGAACTTATGGGATGTGTTGGGACATGCCTTATGGCGATGGATCTTTTGGAAAGTGGCGATATAGAAGAAAAAATTTACAAGCTCAACGATCTCGTAAAAGGGGATATGGAAACAAAAGGGACATTTCGGTGTAAAAGCTGTGAAAACACATGTGAGATTCAAATGATATCTATCCGGGGGAAAAAGTATCCTTTTGGAGGCCTTTGTTCCAAATTTGAACTGGAGCGGCATGCAGGTAAAAAAGAAATACAGGAAGGACAAGATATGGTGGCTGTCCGAAATAAAATGATGTTTGAAGAGTTCGGGCCTGAAGAGTTAAAAAATCCTCGCGGCACCATTGGTCTGGCCATGTCGCTCACAGTTTATGAACTTTTTCCATTTTATGCGAAGCTGATCAATGAACTCGGTTACAATGTTGTTCTTTCAGAACCGTCAAAGGAAGGAAATGCAAAAACGTGCGGAGCCATGTGTTATCCATGTGAAATAGCCCACGGAGCAACATTTGACCTGTTAAACCGGGGTGTTGATTATATTTTTCTACCGTGTGCGATTGAGTTTGAAATACCGGATGGTTTTGCTCATGCTTATACATGCCCAACAACGACGATTATTCCAGATGTTGTAAGAAGCGCTTTTGGTAGAGAAAATAGCAATATTTTATCCCCGCATATCGGACTTTCCAAACATCTTGTTAAAACAACACTCCAAGAAATAGCCCTTATGGGCCAAACGCTTGGGATTAGCGAAACAGCTTCCAGGAAGGCCGGACAAAACGCAATCGCATATTATAATCAATTCAAAGAAGCATATTTAAATATGGGCAGGCAGGAAATGGGGCACCTCCTTGATCAACCAACGGTTATTATTGCCGGTCGGTCATACATGACTTGTTCGCCACAGGTCAATCTTGCACTTCCCCGAAAAATTACCAGCAGGGGATTCAATGCCGTGCCCGTTGACATGCTGCCTCAACTCAGCGATCATATTCACAAAGGTAATGTTTGGGGCGCTACCCAACAAATCATGAATGCTGTATCCTATGCAAAAAAATATCCTGATGTTTATGTGTGTTTTTTATCCTGTTTTTCATGTGGACCGGATGCCACAATTTATCACTTCATTCGCCAGGAAATCGCCGGCAAAACGTTTTGTTATCTGGAAATTGATTCCCACACGGCTCACGCCGGATTTGAAACACGAGTCAGTGCCTTTCTTGATATTATTGAGGAAACACGACGTCGAGCAAAAGCACAGCATGCTTCGCAAGAGCCAATCAAACAAGCTTCTTTAGCGTAAATAAAAGGCATATAAAACCAAAGGAGTATAAAAATGAATAACAATAATCAAGATCTTCAAACGGTAAGACTCTCTGAAAAATGGGATTGTCTTATAGACAATAAAGGCAATAGGATAAAGTTTGACGACCCGAGAGTAACGCATATATGGGTTGTTGATACCAGCCCATATACATCTGTATTAATTGCAAGTTGTTTTAAAAAACGTGGTTGGAACTACAGGATCTCTGCAGAAACAACCGCCGAAACACTGCAACTTTCAAGGCAATTGTGTTCCGGAAGAGAATGCCTTCCATCTGCAGCCATTGCAGGGGCAACTTTAAAAGATATTTTGCAAAAGAGGCGCCCGGACGAAATCTCAATTTATTACAATCTCGATCAGGACGGCCCTTGTCAGAATGGTGCATGGACGATTCTTTGGGAGGCATACAGAAAAAGACTGGATTTGTCCAATGTGGCATTTTTGGCATGGCCGAATATAAAAACCAACTATATGGGTCAAGGAGAGAAATATGCCATTGAACTTGGCACTGCAGCGGTTTTGGGAGATCTTCTTGATGAAGCGGAATTGGTGCTCAAGTGTATTGCCTTAGATAAGAAGCAAGCCATGGAAACCATGGAAATTGAAGCTAAGCTCGTTTTAGACAGCCACGCAGAAGGATTTATCGCTATTGAAAAGGCATTAAAAAGATGGGCATCTGTGATGGCAAAGGTGCCTCTTAAACAAAAAGTTGAAGAAACAGCAAAAGTTCTTCTTTTTGGCGGTCTCAATCTTCTTTTTGTTCACTATCCCATAACAGACTACTTTGTCGAACAAGGCGTTATACCGAAGCTGGTTGATTTTTCTGAAGGACTGGTTTGGCTGGAATCTGAAGAAGCCTCCAGATATGGTTTCGAAAGAGGCTTGATTCATCCAAAAGATCAATTCAATGTAAAATCATTACTCCTTTCAGGTTTAAATCCTAAAAACAACAAAAAGAAATGGATCAAAGCATTAAAGTCAAGAGCGCATGTGTTTGGCATTGATCTTTTCCTGAACAGATACAGAAAAATAATGGAAAAATCCGGCCTGTTGTTCGACAAGCACATACCTTTTCTTGAACTTGCTGAAGAAGGAAGCAAGCTCGTCTCTCATAATGGATTTCTTGAAACGCCAATAACAACGGGCAGATATCTTAATTCTGTAAAATATGGGATTTTTGATGGATTGGTCAATGTTGGGTCATTCAACTGTCAGCCGGCCATGAATTCACAGGCCGTGCTGCGTCCTCTGGCAAACACCAGTGATATCCCCTATACCGCGCTTGACTGCGAGGGGCCATGGATATCAGCAAATCAAAAACGCCTTCTTGAAACTATAGCTGTAGGAGCAAAACGCCTGCGAAAAGAAAAAACACAATCCTTGTGATATCCAATCACGAGATGTTTTTTGACCAATGGCCATGTATTGAAAATTTCTGTCAATACATGGCCATTAAAAAGCATACGCTCTTGATCCTTTATGTAATTGCCCCGTCTATATTTTCCTGTCACCGTTAATCTCTTTCAGTACTGTCGCTAAAAAAAATTGAAAGTTTGACGTTAAAGAAAAACCTTGACATATACGTTCAATAGAGAGCATTGTTATCATTAGTCTTTCAATTTAGAAATTCTCACGTTGTAAACAACGTTCTTATGTCTTTTATTCATCCTGTTGTGTAGTGTTGCAACAAGTTTCCTGAACCGCTTGCTAAAATCTATCTAAAACCACCTGTTTTTGTTTTTTAATTTTACATGTTTTATGATCAATCATTATTGACCTTGTAAAGTTGTTTGCTATTGCTGATTTTCACATAAAAAAAAGGTGAACATATGTGCAATAATAAAGCCGACATGGCAAGTAAAAATCAAACCGGTAACTTGTCACCGAATATCTCACGATCTCTTTTTGACGCTATCTCCAATCCATCCATCATTGTTGACAAGCAACACCATATTGTTGCGGCAAATTTGGCCACGATAACCGCTACAGGCAAGGCTGAAAAAAATCTTGTTGGCCAAAAATGCTATGAAATATTTCAATTAATGGATCAACCTTTTCAAGCCTGTCTATCAGAAAAAGACACAACATCAAATGATGTTGAAAAATCTCAAATATCCATTGATGACCTGAATGGGGAATATATGGTTTCTGTTTATCCTGTCTCTGAAGATCACGATTTATCTAAAGCCCTTCATATCGCTCATTCCATTGCGGCATCAAAGGATTATGAACAATCATTAAGTGAGTCAGAAGAAAAATACCGACAAATCATACAAACCGCCAACGATGCGATTCTGGTCGTCGATACTGAAACAAGAATCATTCTTGAAGCAAACAAAAAAGCAGAAGAATTGCTTGGAATACATAGAGACATGATTATTGGGAAAGATGAACTGGATTTTCATCCTAAAAACGAATTTGAATACTACAAAAAGATTTATGACGGCCTTGTTGAAAAAGAAAAAGATGTCACCAGTGACATTTATATGGTCAATAAACAAGGAAAACATATCCCTGTTCAAATTAGCACCAGCACCATTTCTTTTAAAGGGAGAAAAGTAATCCAGGGTATCATCAGAGATTTAACTGAAAGAAAAAAGACAGAAAGTCTCCTTCGTCAGTCCCAAAAAATGGAAGCTTTAGGGACGTTGTCCGGCGGAATTGCCCATGATTTCAATAATATTCTTTTTTCCATATTCGGCTATACAGAGCTGGCCATGACAGATATCCCAAAAGACAGCCGCACCTATTCCTTTTTATCGCAAGTGATGACTGCCGCGGACCGGGCAAAAGAACTGGTGCAGCAAATACTCATGTTCAGCCGTCAAGGTGCACAAGAGCAAAAACCCATGTTAATTCAACCGATCATCAAGGAATCATTAAAACTGCTGCGGGCGTCTGTACCCACATCTATTGAGTTTCGTCAACACATAGCCTCAGCATGCGGACCGGTACTCGGGACACCTTCTCAAATTCATCAGATTATGATGAACCTGTGCACGAACGCCTACCATGCCATGCAGGAAAAAGGCGGGGTTCTTACCGTATCTTTAAAACGCATGGAAAATGAATCAAAAAGAATCATCGGCATGGATATCTTACTTCCAGGCCCATATGTATATCTGGTTATCCGGGATACAGGCACAGGGATTCAACCGGATATTATCAACCGGATTTTTGAGCCTTATTTTACAACCAAAAGCCAATCTGAAGGAACAGGTTTAGGCCTTTCAGTGGTTCACGGAATCGTAAAAAGCCATAACGGAGTCATACACGTTGAAAGCGTTCCAGGACAAGGGACTGCTTTTCATATTTATCTTCCCGAAGTAATTTCTAAAACCAAAATGTCCAACGCACAGGACTCCCAAGACGTACAGAGAGGAACAGAAAAAATTTTACTGGTTGACGATGAGCTGCAGCTTGTGAAAATGGCGCATGTCATGCTTGAAAATCTCGGGTATAAGGTAACATCAACGGAAAGCAGTATGGATGCGCTTGAATTATTTTGTTTGAACCCGGATCAGTTCGATATCATCATTACCGATCAAACCATGCCAAAGATGTCGGGAGTGGAGCTGGCAAAAAAAATATTGGCTGTCAGGCCGGACATCCCGATTATTCTTTGCACAGGTTACAGTTCATTGATATCAAAAGAGACGGCAAAAGCTATCGGAATTAAAAGCTTTGTTTCAAAACCAATCAACAGGGTTGCTTTGGCGAACATGCTGAGAGACGCGTTAAGAAAATAACGAGCATTTTTATGCAGGGTTCAACAGGGGCTGTTGTTTATAAAACGAAACCTTTAAAAAAGGTCTCGCAATAAACATATATATCAATGGTGGCTATTGCCTTTTTTTGATGTATCCATGGCAGCCTTAATAATACAATAAGCCATACCAAGGCCTATAATACTTACAGCATACCATAATCCACCCATAAAAACCATATGACCCATATCCCAAATCCACTCAAAACTAAAGGGGAACATAATTTTCTCCAAAAACAGGTTTAAGCCTGTGCCGGGTTAAGTTCATAGCCATCTGCATTCACATCATCTTCAGTCAGGCCTGTCTCTTGAATACGCTCAGCTGCCAACCCATCTGTTTCAATAGGATTTAACTCTGCCTCCTGAGGAAAAACAGGCAAGTAACGATAAGAAATGGCAATCAGAATAACACCATATGCAACAGGCAGTATGGTCGTAGCAACTTCCTGCCAGCTTGGATAGTATAATATCCATTTGTCAAATGTCATCACAGGAACAGCCATAATCTGAAGAACCATGACCCATCGGTTTACGCAAACACCGATCACTGCAAGACATATAGCTGTAAGAAAAAGAAACTTGTTTTCCCTGAATCTGGAATTAATCAAAATGGCAGCTGGAACAACACCACAAATAACGATTTCGAGTATCAATATCCAAATCCCGTACAATGCATTGTTAGAATAAAAATCCATAAGGTTAAACCCTTGAGATGGCGCAGTTACAAACGCCCAGTACAGGGTATCGATAATTTTTGCTGTAATATACGTGGCAAGCATCCAGCCTGAAATTTTTGCAAGAAGCTGTATCACATTCTCTTTTACCAGTTTTTTCCTTGTGATCTTTTCGGTAATTCGTGTTACCAGTATGGTAAAACAGGGCCCGCATGCAGCAGCAGACCATGTAAACAGGAAAAAAGTCCACGGCCAAACCAAAAGGCCTTCCCTGAAAGCAAAAGGCCGGCCGTAAAGCACACCAGCAACGCCGCCAAGAGACCCTTGATGGAAAAAAGAAAGAAACGCACCTGTGGCAGCAAAAACAGCCATGACCTCATGCATATTATGACTGAGATTGTGGAAAAAAGGAACGTTGTCTATCTTTCGGTTTTCAAGAACAAGAGGAATATACTCAATGCACAGCACGCCAAAATAGCAGGAGAGACAAAATGCAACTTCGGTAAGCATGGAATGTACATTGGCATGCCAGAAAATAAACCATCCCCTTAAGGGTTGACCGATATCAATTGCAAGAATAAGCAGCGCAGAACTATAGCAGATAAATCCGATAAGTACGGCATAGTTGATAATGTGTTTCAGCTCGTCCTTACCGAAAACATACTTTAAAAGACCTGAAAAAAAAGCACCGCCGCCAACGGCAATCACCGCCAAATCAGCCCAGATCCATAAAGCAAACCCGTAGTAATCATTCATGTTCGTCTGGTTTAAGCCTTTAAACCAGCAGAGCAGCATCGCATAAACACCCCATAAAAGAATGGCCCCGAACACGCCGATAAATAATAAAAATTGCCACAATGGACAGCGTTTTACCCCTTTAGGTATCCATGCAGAATCCATAAGTTAAAAACTCCCGAAAATTAATGTTTGTTTGTTTGTGCTATTTTCTCGTTTTTAAGATAATTATCTCCGGCCCTTCGGATCCATTCCCGGCTTGACGTATAATAAACCTTGGGATTGGTGCCGAGTCTTTCAAGGAGACGAAATGCTTTAGGGCTTTTTTTCAATTTGTAGACAGCATGACTGTGATTATTCAAATCACCGAATACAATAGCTCCTGAAGGGCACGTCTGGGTACATGCCGTCTGGTATTCGTCTTCTTCCAGTTCGCGCCGGTCTTCCGAATAGGCCTTGTCCATGGCAAGCTGATATCTGTGGAAACAAAAACTGCATTTTTCTACAACACCTCTCATTCGAGGTGATACATTGGGACTCAACATTTTTTCCATTCCTTCAGGCCAGATCGGATCCCACCAGTTAAAATACCGTGCATGATAGGGGCAAGCAGCCATACAGTACCTGCATCCAAAACACCTTGTGTATATCTGGCTGACAATACCCGTTTCACTGCTGTAATCCGTTGCAATGGCAGGGCATACAGATACACAGGGTGAATGTCCCCCATGCCCTTCGCATTGCATGCACGGTCTTGGAAGATAACAGATATCTGTTTCAGGAAAAGGTTTTCCATTGGTAAGCTTGTAAACACGCATCCATGTAATGCTGTCTAACTTGTTTGATTCATCACCCTTAAACGGAATATTGTTCTCGGCCATGCAGGAAGCCATGCAGGCCCCGCAACCCGTGCACTTATCAAGGTCGATAACCATTCCATACTTTTTTTGTTTGTTCTCTTTTTTCATCAAAACCTCTTTGGATGGACGGTATTTATTTTGCAAGCCCTT
The DNA here is from genome assembly GCA_020056865.1 of Desulfobacterales bacterium. The sequence goes on along the minus strand of JAGVGX010000080.1, from coordinate 10,502 downwards.
AAAAATACTGAAAAGCTACCGGCAATCAAACTTTTTCTATTGCAGCCCTGATCCCCCAGGCCACATTCAGACCTGAAGCAGGGTCTTCAACCGCGCCGATGAGTTCATTTATATTAACCCCTTTGCCGGCAAGATATTTCCCGCCGGCGGTATGACCCAGACCCCGTGGCATGGCAATAACTCCCGGCATAATCCCATCATAAAGATGAACTTTAACCTTTACGCTCCCTTTAGGTGTGGTTAAAACAGCATACTTGCCTTCGGAAAGGCGTAATGACTTTGCTGTTTCAGGATTAATCTCAACCAGGCTGTCTTTGCCTTTAAGTACGGTATCTTCAACCGTTTTGATTACAAATGGCGGATCGCCTATATAGCCGCTGGCAAGCCTCATGGAGTCATAAGGCACAAGTAATAAGGGGAATGTCTTTTCGTCCCCTTGTGCCTTAATAAGACTCGAAGCAATATCGGAAACTGTTGAACTGTTTGCAAAAACAAATTTTTCTGCATCTGTTTCGCAAGGAGCACCTTCTGAATTAACGCAGGAAGCCGAAATGTAACCCTTTTCTTCAAGCGTATCCCATTTGTCCCCAAATGTTGCTTTAAGGCAATCGTTATAATCCGTCCACGAAAACGATGCGGATATGGAACCTTCCATGGCCTTTGCAATATCAATAATAACATCTGCTGTATGTTTTGTATCAAACATGGGCAAACTGACAGGTTTTGCCAGGCCAATATAAGGTTCTTGCAAACCTGAAGAAATCAAAACGTCCTCATAACGCTCAAGATATACATGATTCGGCAGGATAAGATCCGCATTTTCCGCAGTTTCATCCATAAATGAAGAAAAACTTACGATAAAGGGAATCTTGTCAAATGCCTTTTTAACCAACCGCGTATCCGGCATGGAATAAACAGGATTAGCGGCGGAAACTAAAAGAAGGTTTACAGGGGACGCGCTTTCTGAATTGATCATCTCCGGCAGTCTGTCCATTGATGATGCAACGAGAGGATATTTACTTCCGGCACCATCAATTCGTTTCTTTTTCATGCCGTCTTGAGCAATACTGTCTGTCTCAACCTCAGGCCAGTTGATATAAGAAGGTTCTAAAACCGCCTGGATCGAACCTTTTTTGCTCATGTTTCCCTTTAGGGCATTTAAATAATTAACAGCCAGGACCTCATTCAAAGCAGGAGGCGTTTTCCCCTGACCCCTCCCGCATATGGCAACAGGTCGGGATGCTTTGGCAAAATCTTTTGCTAAGGAAATGATCGTATGCTTATCGATTCCTGTTATCTTTTCAACCTTATCAGGGCTGCAACTATCCATGACTGCCTGTTTAAGACTTTCAAAGCCGGAGGTATGATTATCAACAAAATCTTTGTCATACATTGATTGATCAATCATAACATGTGCCATGCCAAGAGCAAGAGCAGCTTCGGTACCAGGATTTATCGGAACCCATTGCTGCGCTTTTGCCGCTGTATTCGACAGGCGAGGCTCAACTTGAACAAAGCGAACTCCTTTATCTTTCCACAAGCTGTTTGTTCTGAACATTTGGACCGGATTTCCCCACCCTTCAAGAATCCCGCTTCCAAAACTGAGGATAAAGTCTGAATGTTCAAAGTCAAATCCGGGCAACACAGGTTTCCCATGAGATAATGTTGCTGCAGCTTTGTAGGCATCGTATATGGATGGAACATGAATGAAATTGGGTGAGCCGAATGCTTTAAGGAACCTTTGTAAAAGACGGGGCGTAATGCCTTGATCTGAACCTGAAATACAGGCCAGTGTCTCTGACTGACCTTTTGATCTTATGTCTTTAAGTTGGGTTACCACCTGACCAACCGCATCTTTCCAGGACATACGTTCCCATTTGCCTTCGCCTCTTTTCCCTGTTCTTTTCAAAGGCGTTTTGATGCGCCCCGGACCATAAAGGAGTTGTAAGCCCGAAACACCGAGAATACAAACCCTGCCGTCATTTACCGGATGGCCGCTTTTCCCCTCGATTTTGATCAGCCTGTCACCAACTTTTTTAACGGAAATTCCACACCCTCCCGGGCATAGCGTGCAGGTCGAATCCGTATAAGTGGCTTTACCGTCCGGCGGCACCGGCGTCCATGGCCAGTTTTGTGTCCATATGGCACTGTCATCCATCATCTTCCATGGCAAAGGCGAAAGAGCTGCACCTGCTGCCCCACCGACGACAAAAGACAAAAAACTTCTTCGATCAAGCTTCATAAATCATACCTCATTATTCAAAAAAGTAACCGGATTTACTTGTGGCAAACAAAACAGGCGTCTTTTTCGGTCTGGATGCTGTCTTTTTTATTCATTGTTTTTTTGTGACATTCGGCACAATCATCCATTTTCATTCTATCCCATGAATTTTTTTTAAACCCTGCGATATTCTTACCCCATATATCCCGGCTTTCACCTGTTAAACGGTTTTCTGCATAGACTTTTAAGTGCTCTGATTCTCCTATATGGCCATGGCAATCAACACAATCAATTTGGGCCATTTTAACATGTGCTGCGTGTGAAAAAAATACACAATCAGGCTGTTTTGAATAAATCAGCCAAGGAACCTCTCTGCCTTTTGCAACATACTCTTCTACAAATAGTGCTTCATGCGCAGTTTCACCCTGAACCTCTTCGTGGCAATCAATGCATTGTTCAAGCTTTGGAATACCTGCATAACTGCCATCATCCCTGAAAAAATGGCAGCTCTCGCATCCATCATCAACAAGCGCATTATGAGCAGCATGACTGAAATCTATAGGCTGTTGTTTCTGAGAATACAAAAGCTTTGGGAAAACAATCCAGCCTGTAATAAGGGATAAGGCAAGCCCAATAATGAAAAACACGATGGTAGTTCCTTCCGACTTTTTTTCACCCTCATGTCCGGCATGTTTGGCCGATGCTTTTTTATCTTCACCTTTCGAGGTTACAGATGCTTCCTTTGTTTTACCAACTATGTTGTCATTTGGGGTACTCATAAAAACTCCATCAATTTTTTATAAATAATCTGATGAAAAAAATAAATTTTAATTATCCCAACACCTTGATATTGTCAAGGGTAAAAGACTTTTATATGTTAGCTTAAGCGGATTTGCAGACTATGCGTGTACCCACTTTTTCATTTCAGGAACTACATCGTTTGCCCATTCATTTGATATTCTCAGTTTAATAAACTGATGAAAAAGCTTGTCCACCAGTACTATAACTTTTTCACAAAGAAAAATCTTGTCCAGAACGGCGCCTTCAATATCTTCTCTTGTTTCAACCACACTTTTTACAGGCACTTTTAGCGATGACATGCTTAAGCTTTCACCTTTTAAAGTAAACTGCCATTTTTCATTTCCTATGGTGCAGGAAAGGTTGAGTTCAACAACAATGGCACCTTTTTGCAATGAAAGCAGACCCTCTTCAAGACCCGCATCATCGCCTTTTATTGTAATTACTTCAGTACGCTTTTCTACTCTGTTTTCAAAAGCAACCCGATTGCCGATTTCAAATGCTGTCACTTCCCTGTCAGATTTATGGATAATGTCTGGTTTATTGTCTAAAATAAACCACAGCCATGTTAGAAATTCGTTGCCTAAAAACTGGTATCTGTTATAAGAAACTGCAATATCCTGCATGTATTTGCCTTAATTGGAAAATGTTGTATGTGAAAGTGCAGCAAGATCGTCACGCTGTGTATCTGACAGCCCGAGTGTTAAGTCTGCAATACTAAAAGGGAAAAGCCTTGTGAGTGTAAGGTGAAACGATGTTGTAAACAAGGTTTCAAGTTCCTCATTTGCTCTTTTTAAATTGGAAAAAAACCACAGACGTTTGTCTTCATAATTCCAGACAATATCATAAATATTCGGGGTGGCGGGAATTCGAAGATACAATACATTCATCACATGTTCTTTTATCATTTTTTTTTCATTTTTAGCCAAAAATTCCCTTCCGCTTTCTTTAAGACGTTTTGCAGCCTCAAGAGCACAGTGTTTTTGAACAACTTTTGCAGGGATTGTTTTTTTATCTATTCGTAGTGAAAAAACAAGATGCGTACCTATAACAAATGATGACACTGTAAAATCAGGTTGAAACGGATTCTCAAAAGATGTCCATCCTGTCATTTTGTCAGATGACTCGCTATCTATGTCATTGATGGAATATTTTTTAAGTGCGCTGGCAATCGTTTCAACAAGGGGTTCACTAATTTTTCCATCCACCTTGTAGCGCGTAATTGATACGGATGATGCTAACAAGCCCATAAATGCATTACTCCTCGGTTATTTTTCTGTTTGATCCTCAACAACTTCTACGACAGGGTCTAAGGCTTTGTCTTCAGCAGCCTTTTTTTCAACATCAGCTTTAAGTAAATCCAAACGCTCGCTGACAGATGCTATTTTCTGTTGAACATCGTCGGTTTGATTTTTACTTAATCCTGTTAAAATCGCTTCATTGTAGTATGCCAAGGCGGTTTCAAGTTCGGCAATCGTGCTGGTCTGGGCAGCAGTCTCGGCCTTATAAAGCAAAACAAAAAGATTGATATTGTTTAAACGGTCTTGAGCAGCTTTTCTCGTTGCATTATCTACTGCATACATCAGCGCTGTTTTCAGATATAATTTTATCTCAGTGAAATTTGGAGTTTCCTCTACAACAAGAAGTTCATCAGCCTTGCCTATATAATGTGTTGCGATCAAGGGGAAAACATCTTTTTTGCTGTAAACCGTTTTAACAGATGCTGGCTCCGGCATACATGGAAGAGCAATAAATCTGTTTTTGCCAATAGGGGCAAAACTTCCGCGCCATATTTCAAGTCCTTGTTTTGAAGACGTAACATAATAATTCTGCATATTTGCAACGCTTGCCATTACAAGAACCAAAAAAATAGAACCTACAACAGCCGATATGCCTATTATAGTCTTTTTTAAGTGATCAAATTCTCCTGAATCATTTTTTTTCTCAGCAGCAGCACTTTTTGCAGCATCAATTTTTCTGGTGGCTGCCTCTTGCGCAGCCGCCTTTACTTCGGCAGCTTTTCTTTCAGCTTCAGCTTTTTCAGCAGCAGCCTTTTCTTCGGCAGCTTTCTGGCGCATGGCATTTAAATCAAATTGTATAGACAATAACTTTGTAATCCTTTGAGCCTCTTTGTCATTTCCTGAAAAAAAAGGCGGGGCTGAAAAGTTTTTAAGGTATTGTTCATCAATATCAGATGTAAAGCGCTTTTCAGGTTTCCATGCATCAAATTTTTTGAATAAAAGATCTTTTATCGTTATGTTTTTTTTTGGTTCAGCTACCTTTTTAGCGGCGGCTTTTGTTGTGGCCTTTTTTTTAGCAGTTGATAATGTATCAACAGGTTTTTTTTTTGGAGACGTTTTTTTTTTCTTAGACGTCGATTTTATTAAGCTGTTTTTTCCCATACCATCTCCTTGGTAAAAAATATATTTGAAGAAAACAACGTTTTTTTAGGTTGTTCATGCTATAGCATGGCATCGTATTTGTAAATGGTTTTTTCTATAATATGTAAGGTGGGCTATAGGCGGAAACATCGGCGATCCGAACGTTTAACGTATAACATCGGGCTCATGTTATCGCCATGGTTTTTCATCGGCAGCCTGCTTTCCTGCTATGCGGCCAAAAGCGAGACATTCTCCCAGGTTGCCTGCACCCTGATAAAGCAATCCAAAAATAGAACCTAATTCTCCAGCGCTGTAAAGGTGTGGGATAGGCTTGCCGTCCGGATAGAGGACTTGAGCCTTTTTATTTCTTCTGGGGCCTCCCTGGGTGTTGAGAAGACAGGGCCAGAGCTTGATCGCATATAAAGAGGTTGTGTCTATCAAAGCAAGTTTGTCTTTTGGGCGGTAGTAATCATCGTCGTTTCCAGAATTGCAAAACCAGTTATACCTTTTAATCGTTTCATTAAGCTCATGTGGGTCAATACCGATTTTTACGGCAAGCTCGGAAGGGTTTTTCCCGGATGTGATCCAACCGCGTTGCAGCTCCTGGCTATTGTCTTTAGACCATTGATAACTGCCCCGGTTATATCCAATGGACGACAGCGCCACTGGCCCTGCCTGTCGTACAGATTCATCAAAGATCATAAAACAGGGAATGCGTGGAAAATCGAGGCGCTGGGTATCAAAAAAATCTACAAGATAATTGTATGCATGTATATCCGTAACTTCCGAGGCAAACCGTTTACCGTTCTTGTCAATATAAATGAATTGATTTGACGCGGGTCTTGATAAAAAAGCAGCATCAAAATCCGAGGATTTAAACCCCAGAGGGGCTGAAACATTTGATGCATGCCATATGTCTGCACCAACCTGCTGGGCCATTTTTAGGCCGTCACCTGTATTTGCAGGGGTTCCCAGAGCATGATAGGGGTAGCCCTTTAGGTAATTTTTTTTCATCCAGTCGTTATATTCAAATCCGCCGCAAGAGAGGACTACGGCTTTTAAAGCGTTGATGTGAAACGTTTTACCCTCCTGATTGATAACCGCACCGGTTATTGTACCGTTTGTATCCGAAGTTAAGCTCCTGGCAGCGGCGTTATTGATAACAGGGATGTTTCTTTTCCCCACCTCGTTGCGCAGAAAATTCCAGAATGAATTTTCATAAACAGTATTTTTCCCTGTAATCATACGTTTTTCAACTGAATCAGCACCGGGAAGCATCGGAAAGCTTGCTTTTCCGTAAGCATGGGTTTTAGCACCAAAACTTTCGATCCATGTTTTATTGTTTACACACTCCTTTACAAACACTTTCAGCATGTCAGGTTCAACGGTGGTGAATATCCTTCCGCAAAGATGTTGAAGATACAATAGCCCCTGCTCATAATCTTTTAAACTTAAAAATCCGCCAAGGGAAACATTCGTGTTCCCTCCTCCTTCCGGCATTTTTTCCACAAGTAGAACCTTTACACCTGCATCGTATGCAGTAATTGCTGCAACAGCACCAGCCCCGCCAAAGCCTATGATTAATACATCGGTATCCTTATTGCTGCTCATAGTCTCTATCTCCTTTAAGGCGATTTGTAAAAAAGGAATTTAACATGATTATGTTTCAAGCGTTTTTTTTACTATCCGTGCATCAGCGGCAAAAATACCGTCACAGGTTGCGATCAGAGGGTTGATATCAATTTCAGTTATTTCCGGATGTGACAAAACAAAGTCAGACAAAGCTACCAGAATATGGGCAACAGACTCACGGTCAACAGCAACTTGCCCTCTGTAACCATCGAGCAGTTTCTGATGTTTGATCTCCGCAATCATATGTAAGGCATCGTTGATGTCAATGGGGGTAAATCGAAAGGAAACATCTTTTAAAAGCTCCACAAACGTACCTCCAATTCCAAACATAATCATGCTGCCAAAATGTGAATCCGTCGACACACCTGCAACCAGCTCAATGCCGTCTGCAAGCATTTTCTGTACAGTTACCCCGCTGATGTTTGCTTTCGGATATGCCTGGTTTGCATTTGAAAGAATCATGCGATATGCGTTTGTCGCTTCCTCATGAGTTTTGATATTAACTTGTACACCTTGCACATCTGTTTTATGGATGATGTCCTCTGATGCGATTTTCAGAACAACAGGAAATCCGATGTGTGTGCTTATTTCGACAACCTTTTGTTCGGTTTTGGCTAAAAACGTTTCGTTTACCGGTATACCGGCTTTTTTTAAAAGTGCTTTAGAACTGATTTCAGATAAAACGTGTTGGCCAGCAGGCTGTAAAACGTTTGAAACTGTTTTTATGTTTTTGGTTTCAAGACCATTTGTGTAATAGTTAATCAGCTTGTTGATAGCGGTTGCAGCACGATAAGAGCTTGAAAAAACAGGAATCTTGTTTTTAATAAGACGCTGCCGCCCTTCAGATAATATGGCCCATCGCCAGTTATTCAGACGATCTGCGTTCAAATACAGAGAATTTATTATTACTGCAAAAGGCTTTGATGGTTTTGAGGCAAGCTGAATATAATTTTCTATTTCTCCTTTTACAAACATCGACCACCCCTGTTCATCAAAGGGATTGTCTTCGGTTAAAAGCGCTATCATCATATCAAGCTCTTTGCTTTCTGCCAATACGGACAGCATGTCTAAAGGGTTAATCCTGCTTCCGGCCAGGATGGAAAAATCAACAGGGTTTTTGATCCATCCCACAAGCAAAGGATCTTTTTCTTTTAAAAAGGTTATCACGTTGTCCGGAAGCGGATGAACGATAAGTCCGGATTCCTCACAATCATCAGCAGATAGAACGCCTTTCCCTCCGCCCCCTCCGATGATTCCAACCCGTTTTGATCTGATAACAGGAAGCATGGAAAATGCAACAAGCAAATCCCCAAGTTCTTCAAGATTCAAAGCTTTCACAACATTGCATTGTTTAAATACGGTTTCCCAGGAGCTAAACGCGCTGGATATGGAAGCAGTATGGGAAGCAGTGGCGCTTTTGCCTGCTTGGCTTCTGCCGCCATTTATTATTATCACCGGTTTTTTTTTGCTTACGTTCCTAAGTATTTGGATCAATTTTTGGCCATGACGGGTTCCTTCCAAGTACATAAATATAATTTTTGTTTCCGGATCATGATAAAAATATTCAAGAAGATCACATTCATTGATATCTACGGCATTACCTATGCTGATCACTTTGCTGAAACCAACGCCTCGCAACGAAGCGTACCGGACAATTTCTCCTGCAAGACCGCCGCTTTGAGCAATTCCCCCTACCGGCCCTGGTTCCATAGGCAGATCATAATTAAAGGTGAGGCCGGATGCCGGGCAATATACGCCCATGCAGTTTGGACCGATAAGCCGAATATTTGATTTTTTAGCCGCGTTATATATGTCTTTTTCAAGCTGGGCGGCTTCAGGGGTGCCGATTTCACTAAATCTTCCGGTGAGCAGATGAATGGCTTTCACATGTTTGCTTTTGCATTGGGCTATAAGATCAATCACCAGATCTGCCTTGATGCAGCAAATGACGTAATCTACATTTTCGGGGATATCCAAAAAGTTTGAATATGCCCGATGTCCCATAATATGTTTCATATTAGGATGCACAGGAAATATTTTTCCTTTGTACCCGTAATCCGTAACATATCGCATAAAATGAAACCCAAAAGCGGTTTTGTTTTCAGATGCGCCAACCACAGCAATGGATTGTGGATGAAAAATAAGGTCCATACCTTTAAATCTCTCGTCTTCACTGTGCCCGTTCATGTATTTCCTCCGATTGATGTTGTAGTTGCTTTATGCATGGTGATGTTTTTTGATATATTTTTACAAGTAAAGATTAAACGTTTGTTCATAAGGATTAAACTCTGGGTCATAAGGGTTACTATCTATCTGCTTAACGTATATGTCAACGCCTATCTTTGGTGTTAAGTAGGATAGATGGGTTGCATTATTCATGTGACAATCCATTAGGATAGAACGCTTCCTGATAATGGTGCATTTCAATATTGGCTAACTTGCTGTTGCAAACAAATACAGATACATGTATTATTTAATGAATTATTTAAAAATTAAATTAATTGCAAAACTATTAAAAACAAAGCACATCTTAACGTGAAATTATCATCTTCTTTTTTGAATAAAATTACCCTGCTTTTTGCAAGAATTTCGCAAAAGCATATTCGTTCAGCAGGCAGACTGCTCGGCACGCTTGCGTATATGTTTGATATGCGCCACCGACGCATTGTGAGCCGCAACCTTCATTTCGCATACCCTGATTTGTCACAAAAAAAAATAAAAAAGATCTCCAAAGGTGTTTTCCAAAATATGGGTATTACTTTCCTGGAAATCTGTCAACTACCCTACATCCAGCAAAAGGAATTGGTAAGCAGAGTAAAAATAAACGGCAAAGAGCACCTGATCAATGCAATAAACAGCAATAGAAGTATAATGATTTTTTCAGGACACATAGGGAACTGGGAACTGGGGCTTCAGGTCATTTCACATTATACCAATAAAGAGCTATTATTAATCGCCCAAAACATCAAATCAAAACTATTAAATACATGGATGTATAAACTCAGGGCAGGGTCCGGCAATATTCTGATAAATAAAAAAGGGGCGGTGCCTCAAATGGTAAGAACGCTTCGAAAAGGCGGGGTCATAGGCTTGCTGATAGATCAGGGAACCATTGCATCTCAAGGTGTCGAAGTCCAATTTTTTAATAAAATAACTACAGCAACGCCTGTTGTTGCCATGCTTGCCAGAAGATATAACAGTATTGTCTTACCTATTTTCTGCGTAAGGGATAAAGCTGGCGATCTTACCCTTCAGGTACAAGAGCCTGTTTTGCTCGTTAAAACAGACAATATGAAAAATGACGCAAAAACAAACACGCAGATAATGACCGACAGGATAGAACAAGCTGTAAGATCATATCCTGAACAATGGTTCTGGTTTCACAAACGCTGGAAGCGAAGCTACCCGCACCTTTACAAGGAAGACATTGATAGAAGAAAACGGCTTAGGGCAAAAAGACATGCGGCTTA
>JAGVGX010000236.1 GCA_020056865.1 Desulfobacterales bacterium | reverse complement strand
TACGTTAATCGTTGATCTCCAGGATGTTGGAACCCGCGTATATACTTTTATTTATACAGTCTCTTATTGCTTGGAAGCTGCAAAAAAATTCGGGAAAAAAGTGATTGTTTTAGATCGCCCCAATCCTGTTGGTGGTATTGCTGTTGAAGGCAACCTGCTGTCTGATGCTTGTGTTTCATTTGTAGGACGTTACCCGATACCGATGAGACACGGGCTCACCATAGGTGAGCTTTGTCTTTTATTCAATGATGTTTTTGATATCGGCTGCGACCTTGAAATTATTCCCATGAAGGGATGGGAAAGGTCATTCTTTTATAAAAATACGGGCCTTTCCTGGATTCTCCCGTCGCCGAATCTTCCAACACCTGAATCAGCTATGGTATACCCTGGTCAGGTGATATGGGAGGGGACCAATATCTCTGAGGGAAGAGGAACCACAAAACCGTTTGAAATGTTTGGTGCTCCTTTTATTGATACGGATAAAATTTTGTCAACACTCAATGGCAGCATGCCGGATGGGATTGTACTACGACCGGTATTTTTTGAGCCAACATCAAACAAATGGGCAGGCCAGGTGTGTAAGGGCTTTCATATTCATGTATTAGATCCATGTGTGTATCAACCCTATATGACGTCACTTTCACTGCTGCAGGCGGTTTTGAAAAATCATAAAGACCAGTTTCAATGGAAGCAGCCTCCTTATGAGTATGAATACGACAAGCTTCCCATAGACCTTATCCTTGGAGATGTGAATATCAGACAGCAAATTGAAAACATGGACCCTCTTGAGGCTATTGCAGCATCATGGGAAAACGATCTTAAAAGATTTGTAAAAACAAGTCGTAAATATCATTTGTATCATTAAACCGTATGATGAACAGAGCAATCTATTTGAAATGAACGACATTTCCTGGAAGCGGATGCGCTTTAAAGGCAACAAGGTTTGGCTGGCAACAGACAAAAACAATCAGCCGATATTAAAAAACGAAAAGGTGTTGATCAAATACCAGATTGAACAGGAGCATGAGTACTGGGTTTATGAAAGCAGTGTTCAGCCTTTGGACCAGGTTAAAAATTCAAACCACATAAATTCAAAACACATAGAGGACAAAGAGAAAAAGAAAAAAACAAATCCCAACAGGAAAAATAAGGCCACCGATCAATCAGAACATATACAATCTGACCCAAACAGGGGTATCTTAGTGTATACGGATGGGGCATCATCGGGAAATCCAGGCCCTTCAGGCATAGGTGTTTTTTTTAAATATAAATCCCATGAAAAAGAACTGTCAAAATACATAGGCATTGCGACCAACAATATTGCAGAACTCGAGGCAATTAAGACAGGGCTTTTGGAGCTGAAAAATACAGACAAACCGGTAAGAATTTTTACAGACAGCAGTTATGCCTATGGCTTACTTGTTCTTGGATGGAAGGCTAAAAAAAACATACCCCTTGTGCAAGAAATAAAAAAAATAATCTTAAATTTTAAGGACTTAAAGTTTATTAAAGTTAAAGGGCACGCGGGAGACGAAGGCAATGAACGTGCAGATGTCCTGGCTACCTCGGCAATAAAAAATGCTTCAGCCCAAATCAAAGATTAGAGGGTCTGTTTTTATCCAGCTATACAGACCCTCTAATCATTTTGTAAATCAATTATTGCTGATCTGATTTTAAAGCTTCAATCTCTTTTCTTAAAGAATCAATTTCTTGTTTGTATCTTTCTGAATTATCTTCTTTAGGTGCAGCGTCAGCTTCCGGGCTATCTTTTTCCCATGTATCTTTTAATTCGTCAAAACCAAGATATATGGCCAATCCACCACCTATCAACAGCATTATCGGGATAGACCCTGCTAAAAGCTGCAAGAAAGGCTTATACCAGACAGACAAACCTATGAGACCTAAAACAGCTGCAACCGCTCCACCAATTAAAGTTTTCATGAAACAAAATCCTCCTTTAAACTTAATAGTTATGGACTGCCTAATTAATTAACATATCAATATGCAAAATATAAATATCAAATAACATAAATAAATTTTTTATCACAATAGTTTTTATAACTCAAGATTATTTTCTATTTTTGGGCAATGTATTTAAGATATGAGTAGAAACAGTAACGCTTAAAGTCAATATGTAATGTTTGTTTGCAAAGATCTCGCTACGTAAACCTGGCGCAACAATTAATAATTTAATTGATCCGGGCCACGCTGTAAACCGATCACCTTGCCCTGAATCAAGATGTCTTCAAACGCGTAACGGATCGTCGAATATGCTTTGTTTTCCGGACACAGTTCAATATAATTTTTGCGTAAAAAGAACCGCTTCACTGTCGCTTCTTCATTGTTGATCAGTGCTACCACGATTTCACCATTTTGGGCATACTGACGAGGTTCGCAAATAACGAGATCTCCCGAGAGCATACCTATATCTTTCATTGAGTCGCCTTTTAAGCGCAACGCAAAAAGATTGTGACTGCGATACACATACAATTGTGTTGTCATATTCTTGCTGGGCGTACATCGGCAGGCCCGCGCTTATCTGTAGTGGTCAAGTAAAAACGGACACAAAATTAAGCAACTTTTAAATACTGTTCTTTCTCATAAGCCATAGGAGACAGATACCCCAAGGTAGAATGAAGCCGGATACTGTTATAGAAGGTGATATAATCCAGTATTTCCATTTCGGCTTGTTTCCGGGTTGCAAAACTATAGGCTGTCAGCCGTTCTGATTTCAAGGAGCGAAAGAAGCGTTCTGTGGGAGCGTTGTCCCAGCAATTTCCCTTTCGGCTCATGCTGGCTTCCATACCATAAGATTTCAGCATTCTTCGGTAATCGTGGCAGGCATACTGACTTCCGCGATCCGAATGATGTAACAACCCTTTGGGTGGTTTCCGTTGCCAGTAGGCCATAGCCAGGGCGTCCAGCACGAACTGCTTCTGCATCCTTTTGTTCATGGCCCAGCCAACGTGACCCCTGTTGTCAATAGCGTACACCAATTCGTTGTTCATGCCGCTTGTTTTAATGCATAATATTGCTTCTCGAAGGCAACTGGAGACAGATAGCC
>JAGVGX010000018.1 GCA_020056865.1 Desulfobacterales bacterium | reverse complement strand
CGATCTGGTCTTTGCTTTCAATCGAAGTAGTTTTCCAGTTTACTGTCTCTAACGGTATCCAGCGTGGCACAATGAATCCCGCCGCCTTGCGTGTAAATATGCCGCATACGGACCGTAGCCACCGTGAACTTGTGCTGTTCCAATAGCTTTATCAGTTTGGTCTGTCGTTCATCCACGATAACTGTTTGCGGATCCACGGAGAGGAAATTCATTCCGACCCATGGTGAAGACATATCGTGCAGATTAGTTTGAAAGCCTAATGCCGCTAGCTCATGACCTAGTGGGTCTCGCACCTCTTTTTGGAGCTTCAACTCTTGCTCAGAAGTGGGTGCAACGTCTTCGAAGTAGATTTTGTCCCATTGATCAAAGAGTTTGGGGCAGTTTTTTTCGTTCACCCGGGTGCTGTTAAGTAGCACAAGTCCCGGGCGTAGGCACATTGCAGTGGAATCAATATGGCTGGAACGATAGATATCTTCTGTGGTGTGTACCCGATATTCGTCACCAAGGACACTTTGCAGCCACCGTGCACCTAAATAATTCCCCGATGAAGAAACGAGATATAGCAAATCCTTACCCATGCGGAGTGTGTTTGCTGCTTCAAAAAGGATCTCCTGCTCGCTGAGCTTATGCAGTTTTTCCAGTCTACCGCCTGTAAGTTCTTGATGCTTCAGATCTTCATCGGTAAGCACGCGCTCATTTTCATTCCGGAAATAAGGCAGTTTAGCCTCGTAATCGAGCATGGGCTTGGGACCGGCAATCCATCGAAATCCTTGTTTGAGGTACTTATACCAAATAGGGTATAGGGCTGCTGCCTCATAATAGCGGCTAGCCAAGTATGAAGGGCTTTCGATTACGGTGTTCCCGACAACCAGATTCAAGTCACGCGCATTGTAGCTGTTATTACTGGTAGATGACCAAAAGGGCGATGCATACATGCGCGATAGATCATGCGCTTTCGGGCGATGAACCTTGACACCAAAACTTTTTAACAAATCACTGAGCCTCTCTAAATCTTCGGCAACCTCATCAAGGAACCACTGAGGGTAAGCCTTTTTTGCAATTGCATATGCCTGTTCTTTGACCTTTTCAGGTATTTGATCTGGCCTGCTCCAAGTTAAAACAGCCATTGATCCTTCCGCCGTCCCTACAATGATTTCGCGCAGTGTATCCCACTCATTATGACTGTTGATTTTGCCTATTATTTCTGCTGAAGACATTATGACCTCCCGATTTTTCGTAAGACTCTGTTTTTTTAAAACTTAAACCTATAAATACTTAAAAAGATTAAGATTCATATAGATCTGGTTTATACGCAATAAAATCGACGTGACGAACCCCGCAGGCGCCTTTGAATAGATACTGCGCCTTTTCTATAAATTCTCTTACCGATACAAGATCACCGTCTTTAACCAAGCTTACGAACTTTTCTGCCTCATGTACAAATACGGATAGCTTTTCACGCAACGGTACAAAAGCAGCCATTCTATCCGACGAAGCAACAAGCGCCCGTGAAAGAGAAGAGAACTGTTTGGCATCCAGATTCTTATGCATATTGAAGTTCGCTACATACTTGGTAAGCTTTGCCAGTGAAGCTGCGAATTCGCCGAATTGTGCAGTTACTGTAGGCAAGAATTCAGCATCTGAA
The DNA here is from genome assembly GCA_020056865.1 of Desulfobacterales bacterium. The sequence goes on along the minus strand of JAGVGX010000018.1, from coordinate 2,884 downwards.
TCAGTTTGCAGCATCCAAGTTAGTTCGGTAATTGAAAAAAGATCGTGTAAAGAATACGGGGCAAGTTTAGGCACATGGTGAATTGAGTCACCAAAAAGGGGCAAAAGAACAGGAGGATAGCAAGAATACAAACGGAGACCGCTCTCCTGGACCCAACAAACAACTTCTGAGACTGAAGGATCATCCTGCGACTGAATCACCCATCGGTCAAAAATAATGGCCCTTCGTGTCCGAGGAATTGCCTTTTCGCTACGGTCTATATCTTCCTTGAAGAGTGTCTCACATACGTCTACCATCTCATCTGGCGTGGATGCAAAATGATACACAGCGAAACGCTGCAACATGTTTTGAAATCCACCCGCCTTGTTCGGGTCGCCAAAGATCAAAAACCCGCCTGGCTTTAAAAATGTTGCAATTTTCCTAAAGGCATCTTCTTTAGCCGCTGTATGGCTCAACACACCTCTGCAATGAACAATGTCATATTTCTTTTGACCATTCGGCGAGTAATCAAATATGGATGAGCAAACAAAGGTGTGGCTTTCTTTGTTTTTGGCATATTTTAAAAATACATCCTTTGAAATCTTTTGGGCCTTATCGTTCATTTCAACCAAGGTACATGTTGCACCCCAATTAGCTAAGTAGATCGTGTTTTCACCTGTCCCGGCCCCAAAATCAATCAACTCTGCCCCATCAAACATCTTAGGTGGGAATTTAAAGTGATCTCTATAAACATATTCTGCTTTTTTTGTGTATCTCTTGTAATCTTCTTCGCCTAAATGCGAAAAATAGGCTGATGGTATTTCCTCCTGAAATGTACGAAGAGTTTCGGCTTCTACCTTTTTGATTTTTTCATTCATCCATTTTCTCCTTTTTTTATTTTGTAGTGTTTTAATTTTTAACCATACATCGACACCATAAAACTGTTTGCGCCATAAAACGCTTTCCTTTCTAACCGTTCATCTGTAGATACTCGGCAATCCTAAAATCTAAATCATCATCAATATCGATCGATCGCTCCTTGGGCATGATATAGATTTTTGTTTTATCTAAGAATATTTTCTTTTTTTCTTTAAATAATTCCTTCCACCAGACATAAATAGAAGAATTCATATCATATACCAACGGCGCTACTTGTCTTGTGGTAAAATTTCCTTGTTTAACAAGAACGGAATAACCGCTTTTGTTAATTTCTACCATATTGAAGTACGGGTTTCTGTGTGCATCAGTTACGGAAAAAACATTATCGGATTTTTCATCCACCATAAGAGCAATACAGCTATTGATGTCTTCGACACTTCTCAGGGGTGTGGTTGTATGAAGCAAGAGGAGTATGTCAAAGGCATATCGATCTACAGTTTCCAGCCAGTTGATCGCATGCAGCAGGACATCGACGGTACTGGAACTGTCTCCCGCAAGTTCCATCGGCCTCACAAAAGGCACTTCTGCGCCATATTCCGATGATATTTGAGCGATCTCTTCGGCCTCCGTTGAGACTATAACGCGGTCGATGTATTTTGATTGTCTTGCCTGTTCAATCGTGTGGGCGATGAGAGGCTTCCCGCAAAACATCTTGATATTCTTCCCAGAAAGTCCTTTAGACCCCCCCCCTAGCGGGAATCACACACACGACGACATGATCTTTATACATGGTCGCCCTCTATTAACTTCAGCACTTCAATGCCATCGTCCAGTGTGATTTGAGGTGTTTTATCTTTTTCGAGACATTCGATAAAATGATTCACCTCACTCCTGTACGATTCATTAACATCAAACAGATGCGCATCTTCAATCAATGATATTTCGCCACTGTTTTTTTGCGTCTTTATATACTTATTAATAAAATCGCACTCGAGAGAACCCTTGCTTCCAACGATATTTATTTTCCTTTTCTTATTATGGCGAATATAGTCCATATGAACACTGCACAAAAATCCGCTTGAAAATCGATATATGCCTTCAAAAAGGTCATCGGAATCTATTTCAAGGTCGCTTACCTTTGACTTCATTATCTTCCACGAAACAGGATCATCGAAAAGATAACGCATATAATCTATTTCATGAGACAAATCTAATGCGACACCGCCGCCTTTATCCTTCCGGGCGCTATAACTTTCACGGTAATCGATCAAGGGCCGCCATGCAGGCAAATACTGACCCACTTCTATTTCAGCAAAGTACAAGCTTCCAATAACTCCTGAACTTATTTGGTTTTTGATATATTGTATCGCCCCTAAAAATCTGAAATTATACGCAACAAAAATCTTAATATTGCTTTTTTCAGCTATCTTTTTAAGAGAAATGGCCTTTGTTACTGAGTCGGAAATGGGTTTTTCAATGAACAAATTGATCCCTGATTCTGCAAGAATATTGGCAGTCTCAACATGTTTGTATGTTTCGTTCGTAATGATCGCAAAATCAAATTGTCTCCCATTGCTTATTACGGGAGACAATTCTTGAAGAGAATGTGCTAATTTCAGTCTGTCTTTTTCTGGGTGGTTTTGAAAAGAATCGAGGTGGTTGGAACAGACAATTATTTGATCGATTTGCCTCAATTTTAATAGGTTATCGACATGTCTCTTTCCTATGGAACCATAGCCGATAACGAGTACATTCTTTACAATATTTAATGGTTTAGCAGGCAGTCCATCCACCATCGACAATCAGATTATGCCCTGTCACATATAATGAGGCATCTGAGGCAAGATATAGCACAGCCCCAATAATATCTTTCGGTGTTCCCATCCTTCCAAGAGGGGTTTTAGCTATGTATTTTTCAACAAAGCTGGCTGGCTGTTTATCAAAAACGCCTCCTGGAGAAATACAGTTTACACGAATATTATCTTTTGCATAATATGAAGCCATATATTTTGAAAATGCTATTACT
>JAGVGX010000263.1 GCA_020056865.1 Desulfobacterales bacterium | reverse complement strand
GGGGTTTGTGTATCCATTTGTCCTTATTCAGCGCCTTCTTTTATTGAAGAAGATGCTCGCATGTTTGCCGGAAAAGCCAAAATAAACCCGGTTCTTTGTAAAGGATGCGGGCTGTGTGTGGCATCTTGCCGTTCAGGTGCCATCCATCTTAATGGCTTTGATAACAATCAGATTTTTGCTCAAATTTTTTCATTAAACCAGGCAGCATGATTTTAAATTTAGATAGAAACTTTTAAAAAACAGCTTTTAACATTAAATAATTAGATAAAATATTTATAAGGAGGTTTCAATAATGTCTGATTGGGAACCTAAAATTGTAAGTTTCCTTTGCAACTGGTGCAGCTACGGAGCTGCCGATCTTGCCGGAGTAAGCAGAATGCAGTATCCGCCGAATATTCGTGTTATTAGAATACCCTGCACAGGACGAATGAGCCCAAAATTTGTTCTTGCTGCCCTGCGAGAAGGCGCTGACGGTGTATGGGTATCCGGGTGACATCCTGGCGAATGCCATTACCTGGAAGGTAATTACCATGCACGTCGGAAGTTTGATCTTTTTATTAATTTGTTTGAATATATGGGAATAGAGCCTGGTCGTATCCATTTTTCATGGATTTCATCTGCTGAATCCACTAAATTCTCAAAGGTTGTTCATGAAATAACTGAGGCGGTCAAGGCTCTGGGACCAAATTTGAATCATGTTAAAGACAAGGCCAAGGTAGCTTAAAATGTCAAGTTATATCGATAAAATAAAAGAAATATCAAAAAAACTCCTGCAAGACGGAACGGTTGACATAGTTATCGGTTTTAAAAAAGGAACCATACCAATGATGAATGAACCCTGTCTTGTCAAAAACGTTAACGATATTGAACAACTGGTCTGGGACTCCAATTGCAGAAACAACCTGGCAAATTACCTTACCGGAAATAAAAACAAGGTTGGCATTATTGCCAAAGGGTGCGATTCACGCAATATTGTTACCAGAATAATAGAAAACCAAATTCATCGGGATAAGGTCTTTGTTATTGGCGTTCCGTGTACCGGAATGATTGATAAAGAAAAAGTTTCTTCAATCATTAGCAAAGAAATTACCGGCGTTTCAGAGAAAAATGAAAAAATTATTATAACTTCTGCAGCAGAAGAACAAACCATAAACAAAGCAGATGTGTTGCAGGAAAATTGCTCCATATGCATACACAGAAATCCGTCAATATATGACGAACTTGTCTCAGACCTTGTAGAAGAACAGGCGGTTGACAGATACGAAGACGTAAGAAAAATTGAAGCCATGTCTTCTCAAGAAAAATCAAATTATTTTGACGATCTTTTGTCTCCATGCATCCGCTGTTATGCCTGCAGGAATGCATGCCCGCTGTGTTACTGTCCAACATGTTTTGTTGACGAATCCAACCCTCAATGGGTTGGGAAAAGTCAGGATAACACGGATGTCAAAACATTCCATCTGCTCAGAGCATATCATTGTGCAGGCAGATGCACAGACTGCGGCGCATGTGTAAATGCATGCCCTATGGGAATCAACCTCAGGGTACTAACCAAAAAGCTTGAAAAGGACTGTCTTGATAAATATAACTGGGAAGCAGGACTTTTACTGGATGAACGTCCCCCACTCGACACATTCAAGCCGGACGATCCTGAAGATTTTATAAAATAAGATATAGCTTGAGTGCTAAGGTCACTGCATGTTGGCCAGAAAAATTTACAATAAGGGTAAATACTATGAAGGTCATAAAGATTAATAAGCAACAATGGGCTACAGGTATTGAAAATATAAAAAATTCATACCAGTTGTACGGCCCGGTAAAAGAGAAGAATTATTATAATTTTACAAAACTGCACAAAGATGCTTTGCCCGACTTTGATCAACTCAACACTCATCTTTCACCTAAATCGATTATTTTTCCTCAATCAAAGGTCATGTTTGAATATTCCATAGATGAAAAAAAGGATGATCACCATTTAATGAAGGAAGTCGGAAAGGACTATTCTCCGCGGGCAATTATAGGTATCAGGCCTTGTGATGCAAAATCTGTCACCTTGGTAAAAATGAACTTTGACACTGCAGAATACAAAGATCCCTACTGGCTTAATGCTTATGAAGCAACTACGTTTATAGGTCTTGCATGTAATAATCCTTCAAGTACATGTTTTTGTACTACTGCAGGCTGTGGTCCATATCATGAAGAAGGGCTTGATATACTTCTTGTTGATTCGAAAGATCATTACCTGGCAAAAATAATCACAGAAAAAGGCGACCGCCTGATAAAAGCATCAGGCTGGAAATTAGAGGACACAGATGCTTCAACCATAGCGTCTATGAAAAAGGATGCTGAAGCAAAAATTACATCAAAAATTAACACGGATAAACTGCATGAAAAAAATACCCTCGACTTATATTCTGCCCCATTCTGGGATGATGCTGGTTTTTCATGTTTAAACTGCGGGATCTGTACGTTTGCCTGTCCTACATGCTGGTGTTTTGATATTCAGGATGAAGTACACGGCAATGATGGTGTCCGTATGCGTAACTGGGACAGCTGCATGTTCCCGCTGTTTACGCTACACACAACAGGACATAATCCAAGGGGTGAAAAGCATCAAAGAGTCAGACAGCGATTTATGCACAAGCTGAAATATTTTGTGGACAAATACAATCAGGGCATCATGTGTGTGGGATGCGGCAGGTGCATTCGTTTGTGTCCGGTAAATATTGACATAAGAAACAT
>JAGVGX010000020.1 GCA_020056865.1 Desulfobacterales bacterium | reverse complement strand
TTTACAGGGAAATGGCGTCCATCCATTTTGTTTTACACCATCGATATATTTTTTTGTCGTCATTGTTTTGAACCGATGCACAATATCCGGCAACGACATCGTAGGGGCAACCCCCTGTGGTTGCCCGGTTTCCATCGGTTGCCCGGTTTCCATCGGTTGCCCGGTATTATTAGGGCAGGCACGGGGGCCTGCCCCTACAACAACAATTTCGATTATTCCATGGAAATGGTTGGGCATAACAATATTTTCATGAACACAAAATCTACAATAATATTGTGGGATTTCATTCCATACCGTTTCAACCATTCTCCCTGCATTGTTTAAAAATATTTTTCCGTTACGAATTTTCCCGAACAAACATTCACGGTTTTGTGTGCATACGGTGACAAAATACACACCGGACTGCGAATAATCATATCCCTTCAATCGAATTGACCGGCGATGGTGAATTTCTATATTATATTTCATTCCTTATCCAGCCCCTCAATAATCCGTACCTCCGATACGGTTTTCATCTTTTCCATCGCCACGCTCACTGGATGCGCTGGGTCGGAAAGTTCTTTATACACTTTTTCGATGGTTTGCCGTTTCTGCTCGTCGCTCCAGCCGTCTTTGAGTTCGGGCAGGTGGGTGAGGTGTTTTAAGACTTCACAGTCGGCGGCTTTGATCTCGTAGGGGAAGTAGAGTTCGTAAACCATGCAGTCGATGAGGCGTTCGAAAAAGGATGAATCTTTATTATCAGTTTTTAAATAAAGAATAAAATTAACTAAATGAATATAAGGTTTTTGCTGAATTTTATCGATTTCTTTTACAGGTAAAATCTCTAGGGCTGGTATTGTTATTTGCCAACCAAAAAATAATCTATTATAAATAAAATTAATAAAATTAGAGTTGAGTATTGACATTAAATATTCAATGGAAAGTTTTGCTGGTAATTTATTTAAACATATATACGCAGTATTTAGCACATAAAACTGATGTTTATCAACAGTTCCATATATTGATGTTGCTCTCCTAGGTATTAATATCTTTTCTTTTGCCAAATAAAGCCGCTCTTCACGAGGTCTATGCAACTTATTAGTGTAAGAAATAAACTTATTCTCTTCCTTACTATCCCAATTTATTTTCCAACGCAAAACATCTCTACCATCTAGACATTTTTTATAAGTTTTATTTATTATCTCATTTGAAAAAACGTCTTCTTTCGCTTGTCCGGAATAAATTATGCCTTGTTGTATTTCTAAGCAATCAGTTAATTTTAAATATTTAAGATTAAAAATCGTTTTTTCAATTAGTTTTGACGAAATTGCATTTAATTTTGCAGGAATTATATGAAAAGGGTATCTACCAATATTACTTTGATTGATTGTATAATTTGTGAATACCAAGTCTCTATCAATTTTGATAAAGCTCTCTTTCTTACTATTGGAAAAATTAATAACGCAAGTGTCTACAGCAGCATCAAATACCCTTTCACTAAATAAGCAGATTTTATTAATCACTGTATTTTCAAATAGTAGCTTACGAGTATGTCTATATTCAATATTTGAAAATATGCCTTCAGGAATAATAAATACTAAATTGCCCATTTGATTTAAACTTCTAAACCCTTTTTCTATAAACAAGGTAAACAAATTAAATCTACCTTCACCAGTTTCAAAAGCTTTTGATAGTAATTTTTTATCCCCTTCTTGTATTGCCTTTACACTTACATACGGCGGATTCCCGATCACCACATCAAATCCGCCTTTAATTCCAAACATCCATTCCATATCGAAAAACGGACTGCTGGCATTCTGGTCATAGGGGTCAAAGGCCACGATCTGCTCTGCTGTCTTATGCTTCCAACCGTCCTTCTCTAACAGTCCTGCAATCTTTTGCCTGAGTGTTTTATCCTCTTTCTGACACGCCATCTTTTCTTTACGGGTTTTAGCGCTGAAATAGCGATGCCGAAGCTCTTTCAGCTTCTCTTCAAGGGTAATGATTTCCTTGTTTTCAAAAAGATTCCTCTGCTTTTCCGGCTTCTCCAGACCAATTAAAGTATTCGCCGCCACAAACTTGGTCTCCAGGTTCGGCAGGGAACGGATGCCAAGGTTTTCTTTTCCTGGCTGTTTGTTCTGGTCCACCACCAGCGAGATAAAAAAGCGCAGTTTGGCAATCTGCACGGCTATCGGCTGGATATCAACGCCGTATATGCAGTTTTCAATCAGGTAGAGTTTGCGACCATAGTCGAGTTCATTGTTTTCAAAGGCAGATTCTATATCGGCGACAAGGTGATCGCGTATAGCTGGATCATCAATCTGACGGGCTTTCTGTAATTGCCGTTCCTTCCACTGCTCATTCTTAGGATCAAGTTTGTGAAGGATATGCACCAGTTTATGGAGAACGCCCATAGGGAATGCCCCCGACCCACATGCAGGATCGAGGATTTTGCATCTGTCGATAGCGCCGATCAGTGTCTTTGTCTCAGCTTCGTTAAAAAGATGCTCCTTCTCAGTATATTCAAAAAGCAGATCAAGACCGGCTTGCGCATCTTCTTCCGGTATAGAAGATTCCTCTACAAGAGCGCCCTTTAAATACGCCTTCAGGGATTCGTCCACCATGTAATTGACAATTTCCCGAGGGGTATAAAACGAACCTGTCTGCTTCCGGGCGGTGCTCTGTGTTTCCGGGTTATAACTGGCAAGGAGGTTCTCAAATACCTTCCCCAGGAGTTCCGGGTCCAGGGCGACTTCCTCTTCAATTGGCGTGTTTTCGGCAACAGTAAACTTGTAACCGGAAAGGATTTCGATAAGTCCTTTTACTTTGTAGCGTTTGTTTTTAGTGCCATAGATGGGATTCAAATCATATTCTTCTTCTGATCCGAAGAACAGAAAATCAGGGACAAGCGCCTGCTTCTTTGGATTGCGGGAAAAACCATCTGTGTAAAGAACCTTTCCTTGTTCATCCTCTTTATCAAGACAATCAAAAAGTCCACCGTTTAA
>JAGVGX010000257.1 GCA_020056865.1 Desulfobacterales bacterium | reverse complement strand
CTCATTATAAACTTCATAAAAACTTCTAAGAATACTATCTGTGATTTCTTTGTATTTAAGCCTGTCTGCGTTCATCTGTGTGAATCTGTGGCTGAATAGCAACCTAAATATTTTTATACAGGTTGGTTACAGGCATACGCCGATCCTTTCCAAATGCCCGTGGGGTTATTTTTATTCCAGGGGGGGATTGTCTTCTTTTGTACTCATTTTTATCAATGAGTTCGATGATTTTTTTTGCAAGATCAATATCTATACCGTGTGCTGCGATTTGTTCAGGTGACTTGTCTTTTTCAACATACAGCGTTACAATTTTATCAAGAATACTGTAAGGTGGTAAAGAATCTTCGTCCTTTTGATCCGGCCTTAGTTCAGCAGACGGTGCCCTGGTGATTACTCCTGTCGGAATAAGTTCTTTTCCAGCAACAGTATTGATATATTCAGATAGTTTATAAACAAGCATTTTGGGTACATCTTTAATAACGGCAAATCCTCCTGCCATGTCGCCATACAAGGTGCAATATCCAACAGCTGTTTCGCTTTTGTTCCCGGTAGTCAGAACCAGCCACCCAAAACAATTGGAAAGGGTCATAAGTATGTTCCCGCGGATACGTGCCTGAAGGTTTTCTAAAGCAATTTGTGAATCAGCTTTGTCCAGAAACGTTTCCAGCTCATTGTAATAAGCATGGTATACGGTTTTTATTGGCACCTGAATCAGAGCTATGCCAAGATTGGATGCAAGAAGCTGGGCGTCTGATAATGTTGCATGGGATGTATACTGTGAAGGCATGGTAATACCCATGACATTGTCTTTGCCAAGTGCGGTAACTGCTATGGCTGCTACAAGAGATGAATCAATCCCGCCACTTAATCCAATGGCAACTTTTTTAAAACCATTTTTTCGTGTATAGTCCTTTGTCCCAAGTACCAAAGTTTCATATACTTCTTCAGTTATCTCCATAGAATTGACTGGGTTATGTGTTGCAGGAGGTTTTTTTCCAGGATTGCAAACGATGTTTATCTCAGTTTTGTTTATAGGAGTTTGCGGGGAAGGACCGTCAAAAAATAGATCAGTTATCAGCAGGTCTTCACAAAATCTTTTTGCCGAATTGATTATTTTTCCGTTGGGACCAATGACGAGACTCCCGCCGTCAAAAACAAGTTCGTCCTGCCCGCCGACAATGTTGAGATAGCAGACCGTCGTACGTGTTCGAACGGCAAAGCCGGAAAGGATATTGCGCCTTAATTCGAGTTTTCCTGCATAAAACGGTGATGCTGAAATATTAATCACCACATCAGGCCTGCTTTGTCTGGCATAGGCTTCAACAAGACCGTTTTCAATCCAAACATCTTCACATATGGTGATCAGGATTCGGCATCTGTTGAGTTCGAACTCAAAGCAATCAGATCCTGGCACAAAATATCGTTTTTCATCAAATACGCCGTAATTAGGCAGTTCAATTTTTCGGTAGATATGCTGAATCAGGCCGTTATACGAAAGCACTGCTGCATTAAATACGCTGCTGTCGGCATATTCAGGAAAACCTGCAATGATTGGCATGCGGGATGTTTTTTCCACGACTTTCATAAGTGATGCCCGGCAGTCACGGAGAAAAGAAGGCCTTAAAAGTAAGTCTTCAGGAGGGTATCCGGATATTGACAGCTCAGGGAATACAACGATATCAGCTCCCTGCTCAATGGCCCTGTCGGTTGAACGGATTATGGTGGCTGTGTTTTTTTCAAGGTCACCTACGTAGGCATTGATCTGCCCTAAGGCGATTCTTATGTTTCTCATTATAAGCAACTTTTATGTATGTTATTGATACATGTTATCATTACGTACATTTATCTTAAAAATAATATATGAAAAACAGGTGCAAGTAAAGTGAATATGATAAGGGGTTTTGGCCGTTTCGGATTTGGTTCGCATCTATTTCAAGACAACCTGTTTGCTATATTTTTATTCAGTATCTTTTCTGGCATTTTTGCTAATGTCAATTGTTATGTTATAATAATTTGTATCAATCCATTTCTAAATGGCATAAAACATGATTGATACCTGACATTTAACAATGTTTAACCCAAAGGTGATGATAACATGTCCATATCAGATGAATCTAAACATGCTCCTTTTGATGCATCCGATGATTTTGATCTTTCCTTCAAGATTTTTCATGAACTTATGGAAAAGCGGTTAAGCGAAATTCTTCTTGTTTCAAGCCCGTATGATGCGTTTATCCTTGAAGAAGACGGGCGTCTTGCCGAAAGGCTGATACATGAGTATAGAGGCCTCAACCTTACGCGTCCCCCAAGGCTTACATGGGTGTCGACACCTGGTGAGGCCCTTGATTTATTATCCAAGAAAAAAATTGATCTGGTAATTATCATGCCGCGTTTAGAGGATGTTGACTCGTTTTTTCTGTCAAGAGAAATTAAGAAGAAATTTCATGATCTTCCTGTTGTTTATCTTGCCTACGATGTTAACCCATTTGATTTTGATGGAAAACGACCAGTAAAACATCCTGTTGACAGGTGTTATGTATGGAAAGGCAATACGGATCTTTTCCTGGCCATTATAAAAAATATTGAAGACCAGATGAATGCAGCATATGACACAAAGCGAGCTAAGGTTGGTGTTATCCTGATTGTTGAGGATTCTTCTGAATATTTGTCGTCGGTGCTGCCGTTTCTTTACAAAGAGATTGTTCGGCAAACACAGATGCTGATGGAAGAGTCAATTAATGAAGAGCATCGAATTCTGAGGATGAGAGCGCGCCCTAAAATTCTTGTTGCGCAAAGCTTTGAAGAGGCTGAAAGCCTTTATAGGCAATATAAACCTTATCTGTTGAGTATTTTTTCAGATGTTCGATTCATGAGAAACAAGAAAATAGATGATTGTGCAGGGTTAATTTTGCTTAATAAAGTAAAAAAGGATGCACCGCATATACCGCTTCTTATGGTCAGCTCT
>JAGVGX010000031.1 GCA_020056865.1 Desulfobacterales bacterium | reverse complement strand
TATATTTTTGCCTGTAAGAAGATGGGTATTTTCCACACAGTCCCCACCTGCATAAATATCCGGATCGCTTGTCTGAAGAAATTCATTGACTTCAATAGCTCCCATTTGAGTTACCTTGAGCCCGGCTTTGATTGCCAGATCAGCGTTAGGCCTGACACCTACAGACATCAGAATCATATCTGCTTCAAGTTCATTCTTGTCAGTGATAACTCTTGTTACATTTCCCCCATCATCACCTTCAAACCGAACCACTGTTTGAGATGTTAAGATGTTGACACCTTTTGATCTTAAATAATTGCCAAAAAGCATGGCGATTTCTCTGTCAAGCAAAGCAGGAAGAACTGTATCAAGCATCTCAATAACCGTCACTTTGGCATTCCAAAAATTAAAGGTGTCCACCATCTCCATGCCGATCAGGCCACCACCAACAATCACTGCATTGTTAACGTCCAATGCGCCAAGTTTTTTTTTAATTGCCACAGCGTCTTCTATGGTGCTTAACTTATAGATATGCTTCAGGTTAATACCTTCAATCGGAGGAGATACCGGGGACGCGCCAACCGCCAGAACAAGTTTATCATAAGTAAACGCTACACGATCTCCCGTATCAAGATTTACTGCATGTACGGTTTTATTTTCCCGATCGATTTTTTTTGCACAGGTTTTTGTATGTACAGTTACCCCTTTAACATTTTTAAAAAAATGGCTGTCTCGCATGACGCCGATAGGCGTACTCATCAGTTCCTTTGGATCTATGATCATATCCGCTATATAAAACGGAAGGCCACATGCCCCGTAAGAAATGTTTGCTCCCTGCTCAATAACCGTCACTTGTATATTGGGATCACGTCTGATAATTCGTGAAGCAGCCTTTGCTCCGGTAGCAACACATCCGATAATCAAAACTTTTTTAACCATGCTCGCTCCTCCTTGTGAAAAATAGGCACATGTCAATTGATAGAAAATATTTTATTACTAAATTTACAAATAACAAGTCAAAATATTTATTCCAGGCAATTATTATGGAACATAATGTACAATTTTAACATATATTTATTATTTTAAAACTTTTTGTCTTCTTTAAACCTTATTTTTATATTGATTTTAAAAAAGATGTTGGGTATCGTTTAAAGTTAAATTTTTATCTTTATATTAAATATCAACATTGGTTTTTTATCAGCATTAAGTTTAACGTTGAATTCTTGTTTAATTGTTTTTCACAAAAACAACTTAAAATAATTAAGGCACAACACTTTGGAACGCAACTCCGTTTTAGAAATAGATGACTCCGGCGCATGGAATGGTGGGAAACTTATAGACAATTCTTTTTTTGAAAACAAAGGCATGTTCTTTAAGGGCAACATGCCAGTCAACAATAAAACCATTGAGGAAAGAATTGGAATTACAACCCGGATGGCAGCTCCTGATAATGAAAGTATCGGCGTGTCTGCCATGAAAAATTTATTGGAAACAACGGATATCAATCCTGATCAGATCAGGTTGATCATAGGCGCGACAAATCTTGGTGAAAACAAGCATGATCCGGGGCCTGTGGTAAGAAAACCATTTGAATTGATAAAAAATGATTGCCCAAACGCCATTGCGTTAGATCTGTACGCAGGTTGTCCCGGATTTAATGTATCCGTAGAACTAATTTTTATGCTTTCCCTGACCGGATTTTTGAAAAAAAACGATACATCGGTTGTCGTCGGAGCAGAAAATCTTCACCGGGGTAGAGCATTTAAGCCTCTTGATACATCAAATATTATATTTGGCGATGATGCACTTGCCACATCATTGAAAACAAAAGTCAGTTTAAACCCTTCAGGAGATTACACCAGTTACAATACATCGGTATGCGCTTGTAAAAATAATTTTATAGATAGAATCGCTGCTGCAATCTTTGAATTAAACGGGAACAATAGAATTGACGGGATCATCATAGACAACCAGCTGGGCAAACTACTATACAGAATCCCGGCATCTGCAGCGAGAGTTCAACAAGCCTGGGTAGAGCTTATGTTTCCTGAGCATGCTTCTAAAGGAACTTTCAAGAAATTCAATGACGCCATAACATTTTATAACAATCATATTAACGCATTTGCCTTTGACATCATGACCCTTTCTCAAAATCAGGAGACCGTAGAAAATATTGCTAAATCCTATATCCAGTCAGGTAAGTTTAAAACCATTGTTTCCGTTTATCTTGCGCCAGATTTCAGTGCAGACGTTGTGTTGCATAAGGGACAAAATTATGTCTTTAAACGACCTGAAAAAGGGATCATCGATACCCTGACAAGAACCCATGGCTGCTTTGCTGATTTTATTCAGGCTATTAGTGAAAATGGCAATATTTATGCAGAAATAAACGGGAAAGGAGTTTTCCTCCACGCCACTCGGGGAGCAAAAAAACATTTCTCGAACATATTGAATGCAAACAAATTAACAATGAATGATATCGATCTTTTGATTGAACACCAGGCAAATTTTGCCATGATACCGATGACACTTGAGCGGGTATTAGGAGAAGAAAACCAAAATATACAAAACGAAGTTAAAGCGTATATCGCCAACAAAATGATAACCAACATCCATGAAAGAGGCAACTGTTCAGTCGTCTGTATGCAAAGACTGCCTTATGAACTGAAAAAAGGCACATTAAAAGAAAATGTTATACAAGGGTACCGTGTTAATCAAAATATTAATCAACTCAAAAATGCGAAAATAATATTAAGCGATTCTGTTGGGTCGGGTATGACGAGAAGTTCCATTTTACAAAAAAAATGAATGCATTAAAAAAACAGTTGTCTTAGCGATGAAAGATATAAAAAATATTATTGAAAGCCTTCTGTTTGTTTCGGAAAAACCGCTTTTAATCGACCAGATTAAAGCCATTATAACCGGCGCTGAAATAAAAGACATCCAAGATTCTCTATCAACCCTTTTGGATGAATATGAATCGCGCAAGGGTGGTTTTCATCTTTGCGAAGTTGCCGGAGGGTACCAGATCCGTTCACGCCCTGAATATTCCCATTGG
>JAGVGX010000186.1 GCA_020056865.1 Desulfobacterales bacterium | reverse complement strand
AGAAAAAGGAATAAAATTATCAAAAAACAAAAAGTTTGTCACCTTGCCGGACATTGGCTGTAGATATTTGCCCTTCAAGCTTATATCCAAAGGGGACCCATTTTTATCAATATATCTGGCTCTGCTGAAAACAACACCGGTTTTATCATTATAAAACAAAGGGAGCTGCTTTTCCAGCTTGGTTGTTTCCCACAAATCATCTGCATCCAGAAATGCAATAAACTCACCGTTGGCATGTTTGATCCCCGTATTTTTTGCATTCGCCTGGCCCCTGTTCTTTTGTCTGATATACGTTAACCTTTTATCAGATAAAAAAGGACGGATGCGCTGCTCTGAATCATCTGTTGAGCCATCATCAATCAGAATAATCTCAACATCATCATAGGTCTGCAAAAAAACGGATTCAATGGCTTTTTCAACATATTTTCCATAATTATAGCATGTTATTACAACACTTACCTTTGGGGTTGACACGATGAATATATCCTTAACATTTTGTAACTACTCAGGTTCATAGGGGCAAGGCGCAAAGAAAAAAACAACGAAACGAGCCTGATCTGCTTTGTGCCTGAGTAGTTACTATTTCAGTAACTAAAGTCATTGATTTCTGCCAGACTCAGGTCTCTAAAAGTTGTTCGCCGCCCCTTCTATGCGGCTTTCGAAGCCCTACGAGGAGCGGGAGCACCCTGCAAAAGGCCTTGGGTACTGATGTCTTCGTCAATGTCTGGCCAATGTATTCCGTACCCCGCTCCAGCAATTCTCCAGTTCTCGCGCTGTTCCGGTGTCGCATGTAGCAAACGCGGGTACCAAGCCAGGGGAACCGTTATGGTCCGTCCGTCAAAAAGATCCACACTGATAGCATCGTCAGTAAAGCACACGTCCCTGACTCGTTCTCCTGCTTTAGGTTCCAAAGTATTCATTCCATGCCTCCAATAATTCTTTTTGGTTCTCGGTTGTGAGCGCCACCAATTTCCTTAACTCCCTCGCCGGAAATCCAAGATTATATGCCAAGGCCACAGGGTTGGCTGAGAAGGCGTCCCTGTCGATGTGGACATGCGGTGGTTCATGCAAATCATGGCTGACAAAATAAAACCTGTATGGTCCTGACCTCAAGACTGCTGGGGACATTTTCCTTTTCCTTTTATATCAATTTTCCGCATAATGCTCAGGATCAGATGCACAAAAAGCCGTTCAAGGTCTTTCAATTTACGACAAAACTCCACCGGCTTTTTGTGTCAGCCTGTTGTTATGCCTTTTGTCAATTTATATTTTTCTAATTCTGATTCTACTTGGCGAAATTACTGTAAAATTTCCCAATATTTCATTTTCATGATTGATAATAGTAGAGGAAACTATATTTGCCTTTAATTCTGTGCTCAGACCATGTAAACGGACCAAAATAACTCCATAAGAAACAAGATGCTGACGAAATACCAATTCGCTGAAATCCTTATCCGAAGTTATTAAAGGAGCAGACTCATTGTTTGCAATTTTGAGCACCTCATCATCAGATATAGATGGCGTCATTTCTGCTACATACCATACAAAACGACCGTCATCACGCAATCGTTCAACAATTTGTCTGTCAACACTTTCATCCGCAACAAAATTCATGCTGTTGCCTCAACAGGGTATACTACATCTGCTTTCAAAGCCTTAGCAGCAAATGCGCATGATGCTTGTATTGCTTCATGTGTTAACCGTGGGTGTTCATTTAAAATTTGATCTACAGATTCACCAGTTGATAGCTTTTCCAAAATTAATTCAACCGTAATTCGAGTTCCTTTAATAACAGGTTTGCCCATCATTATTTTCGGATTTGAAATTATTAGCTCGCTCATTATCAATCTCCTTTTTTAAGTATAACATCTTCATAAACGCTGCGGTAGGCTCTGTACAGGCATCCTTCAAGGTTTCAGCGACGTAGTAACCAACATTGTTTTTAATCAAAAAATATTTACTGTTCTAAACCAGCTCTCAACATAAGTGTTAAACATTAAAAAAAGATTAAATTGTTTAGCATTCCGATCTATAGGAGAGGTTTCCCACTTGACAACCGAAGGCCAGATAGATGTTATGTGGCCCTGGAAAGAATCGCTGTAACACGGTTGATGAAGAATTCTCGTAACAACGGCACCTTCGAAACCCATTTAATTCCCTTGACACATTCGTATTTCTTGTCTGCAAACTTCCAGTTACATAAAGAGACGATGGACTCGAATTTTGCAATGGTCATTTTGTTAAGCCCAGATTCAACATCTACATATCTCTTTGCCCCATCACTTCTGAAGTGACTTCTTGCTTTCATTACAACCTCTTCAGGAAAAAGGACATTTACCCAAGGTACTTTACAGAAAAAATGCATATGGCTGCCCCAAGGTGCCAACCACGGCGGCCCGAAAGTGAGGAGAATTATTCCCGAATCGTTAAGCAGACTGCCCATTTCATCGAGGACATTCTCGGGGTTCGCAAAATGTTCAAAACTATTTTGGGATAACACGACATCAAAGCTATTCAGCATGTCCCCTGAAATACTGTCAACAAAGGACAATTCTCGTGAAGAAACATTGTGATACTTGGCATTCTCAATTGCTTTCATTAGTGTGGGGTGATTTGAATCTACTCCAACAACCGAGCAATCGTGTTTCTTGACAAGCGCAATGCTCTGATAGCCAGTGCCACATCCGAAATCTACGACACGCTTTCCAGAAACAAGAGCACTAAGTCTTGGATATACCTGATTCAAGAGATTCAGAGCGTTGTCTACTTCGATATCTTTCTGGATATAGTCGTTATCTTCTGGCGGTCTGGAGAGAAAAAGCAAAATACGCTCACCGATATTCATATTTGATCCTTCTTATAATGTTAGTTACATAACGTACCTATAGAAAAACCCACAAATCCTTATTTTTATAAAATTAGCTCCTACTTTACTCTTTTATAGACATTTGATCTATTTTTTAAATCAGATTCCCCGATAATAGAAAAAGCCTCCATAACAAACATAAAACTTTCAGGTTCAGAGAATATAAACTCAATTTGTTTATCTATAATTGATTGCCAGCCTTATATAATAATATATCATAAGATATCTAAATATAATTTTATATATTCCTGTGCCATTTGAGAAGCGCTATAATTTTGTTTAAAAACAAAATATGAATTTGTTGCCAATTGTTTGCACAAGGATGATGATGAAACAAGTTTAGTTATTGCTGCAGCTAACTCTTTAACATTTTCAGGTTGTACAAGTATCCCTCCCACGCCATCTTCTAATACATCTGGTATGCCGCCAACTGATGATGCAACGATCGGAAGCTTGGCTCGCATTGCCTCAAGTAAGGTTATTGGGAGTCCCTCGGTAAGAGACGGCATAACCAGCAAATCAAAACAAGAGAAAAACTGGCTTGCATTTTCGATAAACCCTGGCATAACAACCCGATCTTCCAGCTCAAGACGAACTATCTGACGTTCCAATTTGTCTCGCAGTCCCCCTTCGCCTAACAGGGTAAGGCGGACATCTAATCCCTGTTGCACAACTATCGACATGGCCTCAAGCAGGTTCGCAAACCCTTTTTCCGGAGAAAGCCGGCCAACTGAAATAATCTTAACTCCAGTTCCAGTGCACCAGGGATAAGTATCGCAAGGTAAATTGTTTTTTTCTTTAAGAGCGATTCCATTATTAATCACATACACATTGCTGCTATTTTGCTTCTCAATATTTTGATGTTTCAGCATCCCTTTATTTACCAGCACAACAGCATCCATATAACGCAGGCTTATTGCATCAAGCCATTCATAAATACGCAATTTAGAAAATTTGGAAGTACATGTCCAACCATGAACTGTGGTGACTATTGGCAAACGCCGAATCTTTTTTGGGATAAAACCAAAGAGAATGTTTCCCTTATAACCATGAGAATGGAGCAGGTCAAAGTCATTTTCATGAGCATACTTCAGAATCTGTTTAGCACCAATAAAATTAGGGCCAGGCAGCATCCGAAAAATATGAACGTCAATATTTTGCCTGTATGCCTCATTTTCTATAGCCTTTTCAGCGCACCCCTTACTGCCAATACTTGCAATAACAGGTTTTATCCCTAAGGAACATTGCTCTCTAACAAGATTCAGCAACATAACTTCTGCACCATACATACCACCGCTATCAATGATATGCAAAACCCGCATCAATCAAAAACCTCCTGTGAAGTTATCATCTGCCAATTAACGTCTTAATTATTGATTTCACCAACCCGAAGTAGGGTTCCATGTTCACGGTTCACGGCTGGAAACCATGAAAAGATGGTTCATTAATTCTGACCTGCGGTTACATATCAAGATTCTTCTGGAATACAGCAAATAGAAAACCTGTATTTCCCAGACCTTTCCGGCTTTATACGATCTATTTTTTCAATGTTGATGCTGGCTTTTTGATCAAAACAATTTTCAAAATAGGTTATCAGCTCCCTTTGCCTTGCTTCATTAAACGCTTTGCCGGGAACAATGTTTAGCAACACATGATCAATTTTATCCTGAACGATCTGCATTTGGCTGATCCCGGGTATCCGGGTTAACGTATTTTCAATAAGCGAAATACCGGCGATTTTTGTACCATCAGATTTTATTAAAAAATCAGCAACCCTGCCTGTTACTTTGCCCATAAGCGGCAGGCCTCTGCCACACGAGCATAATCTGTTAAGCGGAACGCCAACATCTTCCACTTGATAGCGAATAAAAGGCATGGCTTTGTTCATCAAATCCGTAACAACGATATTGCCATCCTCCCCAGGTTCGGCATGACGGCCATCATCTTTAATAAATTCAATAAACAGATGCTCAATATTCATGTGCATCCCTTCATGTTTCTCGCATTCAGACCCAATCAGACTTACCTCTTCGCATCCATACCTGTCTGTAACCTTGCACCTGAAAACTTTTTCAATAAATACCCGCTCATGCGGCAACAGCATCATGGATGTTGACAATATTCCTGTGGGTTGAATTTCTTTAACTCCCATTTCCGTGACATATTGCGCAAGAATAAACAATGAATGTGCATGACCAAATAAAAGCGTAGGTTTAACCTTTTCCCAGCTCAACGCAAATTTATGCACAGATTGTTCCGTCACAGCCATCGTATCAAGATAGATATAGGGCTGAATTAGAATATTCTTTAACTTTTCTTTTATAGATTCAGGCAGCTTAGGGTTGCCCCAGACAGCGCCTACAGGTTCCCCTGGATTCCATCCTGTCCATCGGTCATGCCGCCGGGCGCAGGCATTGCGAAGCTCACTGCATTCCTCAGTCATATAGATATCAAGCGCTTTGCCGGTTGAGCCGCCGGTTTTAAAATGAAGCAATTCTTCTTTAACAAAACCGGAAGAAATCATATCCTCAGTATTGGCCCGAATATCTTTTTTGGTAAGCAAAGGTAATTTGACAATATCAGAAGGCGACCTAAGGCTTTGCTCTGTTAAACCGGCATCAGTAAAACGCTTTTTATAAAAATCATTATACTTCCATACAAATTTCCATATATCTTCCAACCTTTGCCACTGAATTTCTTCTAACTGGTGTCTGGAGTAATATTGCGTTTTTTCAAGGGTGCGCCAGTATGCAAGCTTTGGACCGCGTGACTTTTTGAGCAACAGAGGCTCAAATATATTTCTTCTTAGTGATGCCAGGTTCATAAGTTTAATATATGGGTTGGTCATAACATCGGCCCTTATATGTCAAAGCTGAACTATGGTGAAATTTGAAAAATTCTGGCTGTTTGAGCGCTTAGAACAAAGCCTTTAATTTGTAATATGCTTCCAGGTCCGTCATCGCCCTATGCCATGAAAAAGATTGTTTTATTTTCGCACGGGAAGCAGCGCCCATTTTTTTTCGCAGATCTTTACTGCCAATTAACTTCAACAAAGCATCAGCCAGTGTGATTGCATCACCTACGGGTACGCAGATTCCATTTTCATTATCCACAAGTTCGGTGTTACCACCCGCCCTGGTTGCTACAACAGGCAATCCGCAGGCCATATACTCTAAAATTGCATTGGACAAACCTTCACGGTCCGAGCACAGCACACCTATATCCAGTTGATAAAGATAAGCAGCAACGTCTTTAACTGCACCGGCAAAATGGATGTTTTGTTCTACCTTTAAACGTTTGGCCAGGTTTTGAAGTTTATCCCGCTCTTTACCTTCTCCTAAAAAAAGAATATGTATTTTAGATTCTGGAATAGACATTTTTATTATTGAATACGCTCTTATCAACAGATCATGACGCTTAACCGGTGTTAAACTGGCAACAACCCCAATCCAGATATCACCATTGT
>JAGVGX010000225.1 GCA_020056865.1 Desulfobacterales bacterium | reverse complement strand
GTTAACGTAATTGAACAGTTTTTACAACGTACGGGCTCACTGCATGAAGCGCAGATCGGCTGGCTGGCAAAACCGCGTTGATTAAGAAAAAGCAGCACCTGTTCACCACGATTCAGGGTTTCTTTCATTGCTGCGTATAACTGAGGCGTGATAAATCGCCTTATTCCTTTCTCATCAACGTTTTTGCGAAGATCAACTATTGAAATTTCCGGAAGAGGTCGTTGCTCTACACGATGTTTTAGGGTGTACCCAATGTATTTTTTTTTGGTAACATTGTAATATGATTGAATAGAAGGGGTTGCCGAACCTAACAGGGCTACACAATGATTCTGCCGTGCCCTTACTATAGCCAGGTCTCTTGCATTATAGCAAAACATGCCTTCCTGCTTGTATGATGTGTCGTGTTCCTCATCAACAATAATCAGACCCATATCCTCAAGCGGCGCAAAAATAGCAGACCTTGCTCCGATGGCAATATTCGCATCCTGTAAAGAAATACGCATCCATTGATCATACCTCTGCCTCGGAGAAAGACCACTGTGAAGAACAGCAACACTTTCCCCAAAGCGGGATCTGAAACGTTTTACTGTTTGTGCAATCAGGGCTATTTCCGGTACCAATACGAGTACGGTTTTGCCTTTTTTTATTGTTTCTGCTGCAAGCTGCAAATAGACTTCTGTTTTCCCGCTTCCCGTAACTCCGGAAAGCAGGCATGTTGAAAATCCTTTGCCAATAAGATTCTTAATGTTTGATACGATGTTTCCCTGTTCATCGTTAAGTTCTAACGCTTTATCATATCTGATAATTTTTCCGAAAGGATCGCTGTACACCTTTTTTTCATAAATTTGAATTTGCCCGCTTTTTTCTAACAATTTTAGAGAATGGGATGTGATATTAGTGAGTTCTTTAACTTCTTTTAAAGAAAGTTCGCTGCTTTCTTTCAGCAGGTTGATAACCTTTTTGTTCTTCTGATCCGCCTTGCTGCAGGATGCATGTTTTCTTTCAGACAGCCCATCGTTTTTAACAAGCGAAACAAAGCGTTTAAGTTTAGGCCCTGTTTTTCCTCCGGCTATCTCTTTTTTAAAAGCAATAAAATGGCGCCGTTCTAAAGAATCAATAATGGAATGGGAAATATCCTTATTTAAAATCCTGCAAAGATCTTTATAACGGCATTTGCCCTGTAAGAGTCTGCCCAAAATTTCGTTTTCCAAAGGGGCGACCTCAGGGGTTCTCACCTGCTTTTCCCCTTTTTCAGTTATATGTATATACACAAAGTCGTATAGATTGATACCTCCGGGAAGGGCTGATTTGATAACATCACCGATGGGATGCATGTAATAATCGGCAATCCACTGGAAAAAAGATTTCATGGATAACGGGAACATAGGTTTGTCATCCAGGATATCAAGTATCGGCTTTATTTCACCGTCTGATTTATTCTCACATGAACCCAGGATATAACCCGTTACCGTTCGTTTGCCAAAAGGAACCAGAACCCTCTTGCCTGCAGAAACACAGTGAGAAAATTGTGCAGGAATTTTATAGGTATATGTTTTGTATACAGGTAATCCAACAGCAACTTCTATATAATGAGGACTTGGCGAAACTGCTGTTGAAATTTTTGACATATGGATATCTTGGATTGTAACACACGCAATATTCTGATGAACATGTGGAGATCAGCATCGCACAGAATGACAATTCGAAACAAAAGGGAATCGCTTTTTGACAATTTAATCAAATGCCCACTTAAACAGCAAACTTCCCCATGAAAAACCAGTGCCAAATGCCGAGATAATAATCTGATCCCCTTTGCCTATCCGGCCTTCCTGGTAAGCCTCAGACATGGCAATCGGGATGGTTCCTGCAGTCGTATTCCCATATTTTTCTATATTGCTAACAACCTGGTCTTTACGAAGAGATAATTTCTTCGCGACAGAATCAATTATTCTCTGATTTGCCTGGTGAGGAATCAACAGATCTATATCCTCATGGGTAATGCCATTTTTTTCCATGAGTTTTTTCGAAGTCTCTGTCATTTCCGTAACAGCGTATTTGAAGACTGTTTTCCCGTCCTGCACAAGATAGTGCATCTTTTTTTCAACTGTTTCATGCGTTGCAGGGTGAAGGCTTCCTCCGGCTTCCATGTATAAATACTTGCCTCCGGAACCATCGGTGTGAAACGTAAAGTCCTGGATTCCCAAATCATCATCATTTGATGGTTCCACTAAAATTGCACCTGCGCCGTCTCCAAACAAAATACATGAATTTCGGTCGTCGTAATCAATAATGGAGCTCATTTTATCAGAACCAATAACCAGTATTTTTTTATGCCTTCCGGTTTCTATAAATTGAGATGCTGTTGCAAGCGCAAACACAAACCCCGAACACCCAGCAAGCAGATCGAACCCCCAGCAATTTTGCGCCTTCAGTTCATTTTGAACGATAGATGCCGTGGACGGAAATAACATGTCAGGTGTTGTTGTGGCAACAAGAATCAGGTCGATTTCTGCTGCTGATACATGTGTCTGTTCAAGAACAGCTTCCGCTGCCTTGACAGCCATATAGGAAGATCCCTTGTCCTTATCAAGAATCCTTCTTTCTTTAATTCCTGTTCGTGTGGTGATCCACTCGTCATTTGTGTCTAATGTCTCTTCCAAATCCTTATTTGTAAGCTTTCGTTCGGGCGTGTAGTGTCCAACGCCGGAAATGATTGCACGCATTAAAACTCTCCTTAAATAAATCAAGACGATAAAATTAGGAATTCTGAACTGTTATGTCAAAAAATGACAAACATGCCGATTCAAAATTTTTACCCACCAATTTCTGTGAAAATATATTTTAACCATACAGTTACTTTGCTTAATATAAATTAAGAATTATCTTTTCACAACAAAATTTATAACAGCAAGTATGTATGCATATATCTACACCAGAAAACCTGGCGCAATATTTTTTTTGTTGTAAACAAAACCTCACTTCGGTAGTCTTAACAATATATAAAGTTAACTTGTTGTTTTCATCAAAAAAGGGAGGCTAAAAATGAAAAAAGTTTTACTGCTAACATTGATTTGTTTTGTCGCACTATCGGGGTATTGTCTGGCCAAAGATTGTAACATAGACACTTGCCACGAAGCAGGAATAATCCCTTCCGGGAAATGGTGGCAAATATCTGATGTCGCCAAGGATCTCAACCTGACTGCTGAAGAGCAAAAACAGCTTGATGACCTTGATTTGGAAAACCGCCGTAAAATGGTTGATCTTCACAGCCAGGTGGAAAAAGAACGAATGGAACTGGAAAAGCTGTTTGACGCTGAGACATTGAATGAAGCCGAATGTTTGAACCAATTCAAAAAGATTCAAAACACCAGGGAATATACGGCTGCTGAAAAATTTTCATTTATCTTAAATGTCCGAAAACTGATGGGAAAAGATCGTTTCCAGCGCCTTAGAACAACATTTAAGAAACCCTGTGCCAAACAATGTAATAAAAATGGAAAGATGCGAAAAGCAGATTAAACATTTAACCAGCCTGTGTCTGTCAAGATCTTCAAATATGTGTTTCAAAAATTAAAGGGCGGGAAATAACCGCCCTTATTTTCCCTAATTATTTTAAAGCTTTTTCTGCCTTTTTCAGAATCCATTTCTTTTAAATATGCTACTTGATTAAAATTTGTAGATGCATCTTTTTTTATTGACTTTTATTTTTTAATCAGACATAATGTTTACATTTATTTATAAATGATGGGGATTTGTCTGATATGAAAACATGTAAACACACAATAAAAAAATTTAAGGGGCAAATAAAAACCATACTGCAGGCCATCAAGCATCGTGGGGGTCTCATCCGTATGGCAGAAGCAATAGACATGGGCATATCTCGCTATACGCTTTATTCTCTTCTGAACAAAGGCAAGCTCGAGCAGATTTCTCGTGGTATTTTTCGTTTAGCTGAACTGCCACCCATATCTGAACCTGACCTTGTTGCCGTGTCTGTTCGTTCCCCTCGGTCAGTGATATGTCTCCTTTCAGCACTTTCTTTTCATAACATTACAACCGCTATCCCACATAAAATCGCCATAGCTGTCTCAAGAGGCTCTCAAACTCCCAAAATTGATTCCCTGCCGCTTGATGTTCACAGGTTCTCAAAGGCCGCATTTGAATCCGGTATTGAAGAACACAACATCGACGGTGCTACAGTCCGAATTTATAACAAGGAAAAAACACTTGCGGACTGTTTTAAATTCAGAAACAAAATCGGTATGGATATCGTACTGGAATCGCTGAAGCTTTATAAAGAACATGCACACTTAAAAATCGACGATCTTTTTAAATATGCCCAAATTTGCCGGGTGGATAAGATTATGGAACCTTATGTGGACGCATTGATGTAAAAAATACATCTTATACTTTTTATCCGTATCATTCAGCATCCGAATAATTGTCATATGACTTAATAGTAGTTTTAACATTCCAAATGCGCGACGACAGTATAATATTTACTAAAAACAATGCTATAATGAGGTGATCATATAAAACCTATGCAGCATTTTTTACAATATTTAAGTGATTAATAACAGACGACAGCCTTTATAAAAAAACATTACTAAAATCTGGGGAGGGAGTATAAATAATGACCACGATAGCAGCATCAAAAAAAACAAAAGATATAGAAATACATACGCAAAACAGAGAGTGGTGGTGGGTGGCCGAAAAAACCCGTTCCAAACGGCTTGATTATTTAAGAAAAGCTGTCTGGAAAAAAGGCGCAATAGGGGGCGTCTATAATCCGGGGATCAAGATAAACCTTGAACGGTCAATTCTCATGACAGAAGCATGGCAGGATAACGAAAACGACCCTCAAATGCTGAGAAAAGCAAAATCATTGTCTCATGTTCTTGAAAACAAAACAATTTTTATCGTTGATAATGCCCAGCTTGTCGGCTATGTGGGAAGCTTACCACATACCCTTGAGTGGCTGATAGAAGGTGCCAGCATCGTCAACGAGGAAGTATACAATGAGCAGGGTATTATCCCTTTTCCCGAAGAAGAATCCTTAAAAACCATTGCTGAGCTCAACGACTACTGGGCAGGCCATACAGCCATAGACAAACTGGGAAGGGTTCTTGATTCTGAAGATCTGGTTAAATTCATGAGTGGTGTAATCGGATGGGGGATACCCACGTCAGCTTATGGTTATTCAGGAAAAGACTATGAGTATATTATGACGGGAAAACGGGGTTTTGAGGATATTTTAGATGAAATAGACAAGTATATGGATGACGCGGAACAGAAAACATCCGGGACCCCTGGCCCTGACATTCTGCCTTATTATGACAAACTACTGAACTGGGAGGCTATGCAGACGATCCTTGAAGCGGCAATTAATTATGCCCGGCGGTATGCCCGTCTGGCCAGAATAATAGCCGAAAATTTTGAATCAGACCCCAAACGAAAAGAAGAGCTTATTCAAATCGCTGAAACCTGTGAACATGTACCCGCAAAACCGCCGCGAACACTTCAGGAATCGTTTCAACTGGATCACTTTATTCAGATCATATCCAGAACAGAGGCTTTTGAAGGTGCCTGGCCGTCACGTCCTGATTATTATCACGGACCCTACTATGACAAAGATGTCAATATCGATAAACGACTGACAAAAGAGGATGCGCTTGATCTGGTTGGGGAATTTATGATCCGAGTTAATGAAGTCGGCATGTTTGGGCC
>JAGVGX010000230.1 GCA_020056865.1 Desulfobacterales bacterium | reverse complement strand
TGAAAGGAAATGTATTCTACGGGGATGTTGAACAGAAGGTGGATCTTTCCATTGGTGGAAGCAGTATGCGGGTAGAGGATGTGATTGAGGACTTGCCCAAAAATTATCGTTCTTATTTTGACAAATACGACAGTAAGGGAGATTTGAAATTTGATGCACAGATAAAAGGATCATTCAAGGGGAATGATTATCCTGCAATCAACATTACTTTCAAGATCACAAATGCCGAACTTGTAGAAAAGGAAAATAACGTTGCTTTAAAAAATCTGAATTTTAATGGTCGATTCAGTAATGGAAACATTCATACAATTTTTTCTTCTTTAATTGATATTTCAGATCTTTCAGCTGACTTCAACGGGAAAAGGATAACCGCTGAAATGAAGATTGTTAATTTAGCACGTCCGGATATTCGCATTAAATCGGCCGGAAGTTTGAACCTGAAAGACCTTTCACGCTTCATCGAAACAGAAGAAATCAAGGAGATGGAAGGGGATATTACTTATACAATCAATTTTCAATGTCAGCCGGATAACCTTGAAAATTTTACAGCTGCCGACTTTATAAAAAGTAAAACCACAGGTGAACTTATTTTAACAAATGGAAAATTTACCCTGACCAATGAGCCCTATTCATTCAATAATGTTTCTACGATCTGTAAGTTCAGCAATAACGATTTGATTGTAGATAAGATGTCAGGGAATTATTCAAAAACGGACTTTCAGTTAAACGGAACTTTTATCAACGCACTCGCATTCTTTTTTCTTGACAATGAAAAACTGATGATTGATGCGAAGCTAGCTTCATCGAATGTAAGCCTTGATGAATTGTTGAAGGATGGCGAAAGCTCTGCCAAAAGCGGAGAATATAATTTTGAAATTTCACCTATGCTTGATTTTAATATTGATCTTTCCGTTAGTAATGTTTACTTCCGAAAATTTCATGCAACAGGTGTACAAGGAAATATTCGGTTGAAAGATCAGAAAGGCTATACAAACAATCTTACTTTGCATGTAATGGACGGCAGTGCGTCTATAGAGGGATATGTTGACGGATCTCGAAAAAATGAAATTCTGATTTCCTGCGATGCCCATATTGAAAAAATGGATATTAAAAAACTGTTTTATCAGTTTGAAAATTTTGGTCAAAGCAGTATGAAGGATGAGAACCTGAAGGGGAAAGTAACATCCGATATTCAGTTGGCTTCCGTCTGGAGTCCCTCACTGGAAGTGGATATGAAAAAGCTGTATGCCAAAGCAGACATTTCGATTGAAAACGGAGAACTGCAGAATTATGAGCCGTTGAAAGGCTTGTCCCGCTTCATGAAGCTTAAGGATGTGGAACGTGTTACTTTTTCAACTTTAAAAAATCAGATTGAAGTTAAAAACGAAACAATCTTTATTCCCGCAATGGAAATTAAATCCTCAGAGTTAAATCTGACGGTATCCGGACAGCATAAATTTAACAATGAAATACAGTATAATGTTCGCCTGCTTCTTTCTGAAATTCTAGCAAACAAAGCCAAAAAGGCAAAGAAGGAAAATGAAGACTTTGGCGTTGTTGAAGAGGATGGTTTGGGAAAAACAAGCATCTATGTTAAGATCACCGGTACGGTTGATGATCCAAAATATGCGTATGACTCTAAAGGGTGGAAAGCAAAAATTATTGTGGGTGTGATAAAGGAAAAGCAGAATCTAAAAACCATACTGAATGAGGAATTCAACTGGTTTAAAAAAGATTCCGCTGTGATTAAAAACAAGGAAAAAAATAAAACAAAGGATACGGATAAAACAAAGGATAAAAAGAAAAAAGAAGAGGAAGAAAAGTTTAAAATTGAATTTGATTAACCCGGATTCATGAAAAAATATTCGACAGGCTGGTGTATTCTGTTGCTTCTATTTGGTGCCCTACCGACAGCGTTGAAAGCACAATCAAAAGATTTTTCGGAAGTGAAAATGCTACCGAATACGTCTGTTAAAAACCAGTGTATTAGCAGTACCTGTTGGTGCTTTGCTACTGTATCTTTTCTTGAAAGTGAAATTTTAAGAATCAAACACGACACCTTGGATCTTTCAGAAATGTATGTTGTCCGCTACACCTATCCGCGAAAAGCAGAAATGCATCTTCGAATGGCTGGGTACAACTTTTTCACACCCGGTGGACAAGCGCATGATGTAATGAAAACCATTTCTGAAAACGGACTTGTTCCGCAGGATGTTTATACGGGGATGAAAGCAGGATGTATCGAATACAACCATTCGGAAATAGATTCGGCAATATTCAGGCACGTAAGAAGTCTGATCCAGCGGGAAGGGGATAACTGGCCCTCGTATTGGAAAATTAAATGTGACAGCATTTTGGATGTGTTTCTGGGAAAGCCCGTCAACACTTTTCAATACAAAGAAAAAAAGATGAATTCGCTTCAATTCATGGGTGAAATTACCGGAATAAAGCCGGAGGATTATCTTGAGATTACGTCTTATACCCATCATTCGTTCTATGAAAGTTTTTGTCTGGAATCAAAATTCAACTGGTCGCAAAATTTGTATTACAATTTGCCGTTGAATGATTTTATGTCGGTAATTGATACGGCTCTTGCAAAGGGCTACACGGTTATCTGGGATGGTGATGTCAGTGAAAAATCTTTTCAGTATGAAAAAGGAACGGCAGAGATGGGTTGGATGGAAGGGCGACACACACAAGAAATGCGGCAGCAGCTTTTTGATAACCATGCAACTACGGTGGATCATCTGATGCACATTGTGGGCACCGCGAAAGATGCGAAAGGAGGGCGTTGGTATATTGCAAAAAATTCCTGGGGAGAAATTGGCAAATACAAAGGATATATGTATCTCTCTGCTTCCTATGTTGCTCTGAAAACCGTTGCTGTTATGGTTCACAAGAATGCACTTCCTAATAAGATCAGGCAGCACAAATTTCGCTAAGCTACATGGGTAAAGCGTTTGGCAAATTTTCTCTTGCCAATGCAACAAAAACCGTATTTTTGTAGTCTGAATTAAAAATAGTCTAGTG
>JAGVGX010000077.1 GCA_020056865.1 Desulfobacterales bacterium | reverse complement strand
AATTGGATGTGGAGGTCAAGGGGCATGATTGACAGAATCCTGATGGGCGTTGGTACGGCCCGCGGACGACGAAGCTGCTCCACGTTGAGGATTAACGATGTTATCGATTTCTGGCGTGTGGAAGACCTGATTCCTGAAAAGAGACTTCTTTTGCGTGCTGAGATGAAACTGTCAGGAAGGGCGTGGCTTGAATTTATGATTGATGAAAAACAAGATGCGAATCGTTTGTCTTTAACAGCATACTACCAGCCGCGGGGAATTTTTGGCATCCTGTACTGGTATATGGTTATGCCGTTTCATTACTTTGTTTTTAATAACCTGATCGATCAGATAGAAAAAAGAGCTTGATATTATCGTAAGAGTTATAAACGCGATCATGTTTTAAAAAAAACTATGGTTGTAAACGTGTATGAAAAAAAAGCGTATGTAAAATCAAATACTTTCCAATTTAACATACGCTTTTTTTTAAAAACATTTTTTTTTATGTTTCTTCCACAGAAATAGCACCTGGTTCACAAGCTTCGACACAGCTGTCACATCCAAGGCATTCTTCAGCATTTACAGGAACTGACTTGCCATCTTGCATCTCATAAACATCAACAGGGCAAATATCAACACATTCTTCACAGCCTTCACATTTATCTTCATCTACGGTAGGTATAAACGCCATTGTATTAAAAACCTCCTTTCATTTAAAATAATTCATAATGATCAGCGTCACTATGTTTATCAAGTATTACCTTATCCTTAATATTTTTGTTCCTATACATACCCGAAGTAAAATAGTCAAGAAAAAATAAAATGATTTTGGTGATGGATCGAAATAGAGTCTTTTGATAAAATAGGTTACATGTCAGACAGAGACAAAGAATCTTCAAGTACCATCTCAAACTCGGCAATTTTTATTTCTGATAAACCGAGACTGTCAGCTTCAAGAGTTGCTGCAAGAAGAATAGAAGGATCTGCGTTTTTCAAACCGATTCCTATTTTGTTACAGGTTTGGTTTGTCAGCCTGACAATACTAAGCAGAGCATTGGCTGAATCAAATTCATCCATATGATGATCACGTGCAATCTCACAGTATTTTTCAGGTAAATTCCATTGTTTCATAAGCAGGAATCCATGCTTGGCATGAAGGGGATCAATAGTTTCATACAGCATTCTTTTTGAGAGATTCAACGTATTATCTGCAGTCTTTTTAATTGTAAAAAAAGCGGTTAGAATCAAAAGCTTTCCGATATCGTGCAACAATCCGCACGTAAAGGCTTCACTTGCCATTTCACTATAACCGCATTTTTCGGCAAGCCATTCTGCACCTACTGCGCTCGCTACGGAATGCTGCCAGAGTTTTTGGACGATTTCGTTAAATAAAGGGTCATTTGATTTGAAATTATTGCCCTGCGTTACAAGCATTACTATTTTTGAGAGCTGCTTGTTGCCGAGCCTTACGATGGCGCTGCGAATGGTTGATATCTCCTGGAGCCCTTTAAAAAAAGCAGAATTTGCCATTCTGAGCACCAGACTTGTAATCGCCTGATCACTGGTGATAAGCTTTTCAATGGTTTCAATCTTTGTATTTGGATCAGACAGGGCATTTTGAATGTCAAGACTGATTTTGCTGAATGGGGGCAGTATGGTTTTTTTATTGTTAATATATGCATCTAATATTTCGATTAAAGATTGACTTTTTTCATCAGACATATTCTTAGACTCCTAATAAACGCCTTAATTGACTAAGTGGTCGGGTTGGATACAGCCTGGGAAGGCAACGCAACAATTCATGGACAGTTGTTAACCCCAGTGTCGCCTTGACAAATCCATCTTCAAAAAGCGTTACCATTTCCGTTGTTTCTATACTGATTTTTCGAATTTGAAAGCTTGTTTTTTTCTCAATTAAAGCATCACGTACATGTTCATTTAAAGCAAGCAGCTCAAAAATAGCAATTCGACCCGCATATCCGGTATATTTACAGTGAAGACATCCTTTGCCTTTTCTAAATTCAATACCTTGAATTGTTTTGTGGTTACATCCCATAAGCAGAATCTCTTTTGGAGATGGCAAATAAGGCTCAGAACAATGCGTACATATTTTTCTCAGAAGGCGTTGCGCAACAATACAAACTACGGTTGATGAAATTAAAAAAGCGTCGATATCCATATTTAAAAGACGAAGCATGCCGCCAACACTGTCTTCCGTATGGAATGTAGTTATAACCTTATGCCCTGTCATTGCTGCCTGTATTGCAATATCTGCTGAATATTTGTCACGAATTTCGCCTATCATAATAATATCAGGATCCTGGCGAACGATATGACGAAGGGTTTCATTGTAACTAAGACCGATTTTTTCATTTATTGAGCATTGCGATACACCCTCGATAATATATTCGACAGGGTCTTCAGCGGTAATAATGCAGGTATCAGGATGGTTAAGATAGTTAATGCCACTGTATACGGTAGTTGTTTTACCTGAACCTGTCGGACCTGTTACGATAAGTACACCGCTTGGACAGTCTAAAGCATCAAACCGGAACTTTTCGAGTAATCGGGGAGACATACCTATTTCTTCCAGATTAAGGTTTTCATTTTTACGATTTAAGATACGCATGACAATTTTTTCGCCGTAAATCGTGACGTAAAAAGAAACACGAAGGTCTACGAACCGGTCTTCATATTCATATTGTACCCTTCCTCCTTGGTGGCGCCGTTTTTCTGCAATATCAGCGTTGCTTATTATTTTAAACCGGCTGGTGATTTCCGGGATGTAATCTTTCGGGAAGTCCTTAAAATTAGTTAAAACGCCATCCTTTCTAAAACGGATACGCAACTTGTCTTTCATCGGTTCAACATGTATATCGCTAACATTTGACTCTTTAATGGCTCCGGAAATAATTGAATCAACAATTTCAACAGCAGATATGCCTGTATTATCATAGGTAATTTTTGAACTGTCAAGGCCAGATCTGAGTATTCTGGCCTTTATTGAGGATTTAGTGCATATGGCCGGCGTTATATTATTGCCGAATATCCGTTGAGCTTCTGAAATGGAATCCTGAGATAATGGATTGGTAAAAACGACAACAGCTTTACCCGCATCATAATGAATCGGAATAAATTCGTAAAATTCATAGGTTTCAAGAGAACCTTTTGAAAAGAGTTTTTTATCGATTTTTATATATTCCGGATCTATGATGGGAAATCCAAGCTGCAAAGACAGCATCTCAGTAAGTTCCTGCTCACTGATAAAGTTGTTTTCTATAAGAATTTCGCCAAGCTTTTTCCCCTTTGGTCCTTTGGCTTGTATTTCCAGGCCTGCCTTTAGCTCTGATTCGCTGATGATTTCAAGTTCTACAAGGATATCTCCAATTTTTAAGGCATCTATATTTGCCTGTATGGCTTGTCCAATCTGATCCTTGGTGACATAATTGAGTTCCTTTAAAATATTCAGCAACGTTTTTGTGTTTTTTAATTTGGAACTTATTCTTAACGCATAATCAATCTGCTTTGAAGATATAAACCCTTTTTTATAAAGCAGTCCGGCGACACCACCGGGGATATTATTTGTTGTTTCTTTTAATAATTCCATTTAAAACCGCTATTTT
>JAGVGX010000025.1 GCA_020056865.1 Desulfobacterales bacterium | reverse complement strand
TTCATTCAGTTCGACATCGTCGTCAATTTCTGCCGAATTGATTTTCAATAGTTTTGAAACACCCTGAATCAACATTTGATTAATTTTATCGAATAATGCACCAGCATCGATCCCTGTTATTTTTGTTTGTACTATCTGTTGACTATGCTCTGAAGCTTTTTGTCTTAATGGTTTTATCTCTGTTTTCTGTTTTAACGGTAGCGCTGCAACTTGAGAAAATAGTTTTTGCCTTGCCACGCCATTACTTTCAGCAACTACGATTTGCTGACCCAAATCATGGGCTTCCTTTGCCGGAAAAAAAACATTCTGAAAGCCCTCCATTTCCAACACGCGCTTCCAAGTCTCAGGTAAAAGCCCTGGACAACCAGGAATTCGTAATTCAGGGTCTTCATACAACCACCATCCTTCAAGAAGACCAAAAGTTAAATGTGTAAATAACGTATTGCTGCTTATTTCATTAAAAAGAAGTACCCCATTGGTTGCTAACGCAGCTTTGGCATTCCTCAAGGTTTTGCGGATACTTTTCGTTGCGTGTAAAACATTTGCGGCAATCACGATATCATAATAGCCTGCCTTAATTCCCTGTCGGTCTAATGATTCCTCGACATTGAAAATTTTACCAATCAAATAGGGATTGTCTTGGCAGTATTCTTTCTCCGCATGCATCAAGAAAGCTTTGGAAAGATCTGTATAACAATATTCTTCTATATTCTCACGATAAGGTTTAATTCTTGAAAAAACCACAGCACTGGTTCCTCCTGTGCCTGCTCCAATTTCAAGTATTCGAATTCTTGAGGCTTCATCGTGGTTGATTTTTTCCTGAATAAAGGCAGATACAATATCTGCAAGTGTTTCGTTAAAATAATCTGCAACCTGATTCTGTTTATAAATTCCTTCAACTAACTTCATTGATCCATTGGGAAATAAGACACTTACTATTGAAACTTTTCCGGTAAGAATCTCCGGTAAAGCTCGCATTGTCTTCTCCACTAAAACTATCATGGCGCGCATATCCTGATTTTCCAGCCATGCGGTTTTTTTCTTATCCCATTCTTCCCATATTGATCTAAGATCAATATCTTCTGTATCAATAACGGTGCATAACCTTTCACTGCATTTAAGATAGTTCCCCTGTACCAAAACCTTTAAACTTTCTTCGAGCCACCGCTCATATAAACCAGACAGATTGATATCTGCCTTCATATCCACTATAATCGTAGTGTTTTTCGCACATAAACCTATCGATCTGAGTTGGCCCCACAATAACTTGCAAAGAAGTGCATTCATCGCTTCTATCTCTGTCCTGCTACTTTCTTCAATACGTTTAAGCTGTAATTCTTTTTTGGCAATATTCTGGAGATAGGTTGGCCTGTTTTCAGGATAAAGTGTTATAAATTCATCAACAACAACTCCACTTGTCACAAATGGTTTAGTTGTTTTTATCAAAGCAATTTGATTGATCTGGCCTGCGAGAAGTTTTTCAACAGCATCCATAGCTTCTGGAGGTTCTATAGAACCTATGCCAGCCATAGCCATCCGATCCCTATACTCTTTAGATGCAACAATGCCTATACTGCCCCAATACCCCCAATTCATCACCTTAAAAACACATGGCCACTCTTTGGAAAGCTGCTGTGCAAAAGCATCCTTAAACGTACAACCTGCAGCATAATTGCTTTGTCCAGGAGACTTTGAAAACGAAATCATTGAGGAAAAAAATACTACAAAATCAAGCGTTTCTTTTTGAAAAACCTGCGCGATACGCACACTTACGTCTACCTTAGCTGAGAGTGATGATTTAAATTGATCTTCTCCCATATTTCCAAGGCTATGATCTGACAAAACAATTGCTGAATGTATTATTCCATTAATTTTTGCATATTGTTTCTTAATGGTTTCATATGCTCCCGCTAATGATTTTAAGTCAGTAGCGTCTGCGGCAATGTAACATGGTACAGGACCCAAAGCTTCCAGCTTATCCAACTTTGCCTGGATCACAGCATCTTTTTCTCGTCTACCAATCCACACTATCTGGGCATTATATGTTTGGAGCATATATTCACTCCATACTTCTCCAATACCACCTGCACCTCCAATAACAACGTATACCCCCCCTTTTTTGTATACTCCCTGCTCAATTAAAGGCGATTTGAAGGGAACCAATTGTTGCCTGTACCATTCATGTCCACGGTAAACTATAGCATCTCCAAGAGGATCGGTTTTCATTGTAAAAATTTCTTCAAGAGGCCATTCACAATCCGCCTCAAGATCAATAAGCCGAATTTTCCAATTCAGATATTCCTTGGCCATGGAACCGATCAAACCATGAATACTTGCATGAGATGAATTAGCCTCGTCACCTTTGTGGACCAATTGAGTTTGAATGGTTATAACATTCCACCCTAAAGCCTTTGATCCATACCCGAGACCAAGCAAGGCTTTAATCGTTCGGAAACACAAAAGAACACCTTCATTCTGTTCTTCGATTAACGATTCGTCTGCTATCGATGCTAAAGAGCGATAAGGCGTAATCCAGACAATATGATCAATGGTTC
>JAGVGX010000143.1 GCA_020056865.1 Desulfobacterales bacterium | reverse complement strand
CATCATGCAAGGAAAGTAAGAAAGATTTACAACGAAAAGATCATTGTAGGATTTGCAGGTGCAACAGCGGATGCCATGCATCTTTCAGAACTTCTTGAGGCCAAACTTGAACAATTCAACGGCAACCTTACACGAAGTGCTGTTGAGCTTGCCAGAGACTGGAGAACAGATAAATACTTAAGACGGCTTGAAGCCATCATGATAGCTGTTGATGAAATGAGAATTTTTTTAGTATCAGGAAATGGGGATGTCATTGAGCCTGATGAAGGCGTTATAGCAATTGGCTCAGGGGCTGTAGGTGCGCAGGCCGCTGCCACAGCGTTAATCAAATATGCAGATTTGGATGCAAGACGTATTGTCGAAGAGGCAATGAAAATTGCCGGATCTCTATGCGTTTTTACCAATGAATATATTACCATTGAGGAGTTATAACCAGGATGTTGTATGAGTAATTTAAAACCATTTGAAATTGTAGCAGAGCTTGACAAGTATATTATAGGCCAGAACAATGCAAAACGATCAGTTGCCATTGCGCTTAGAAACCGATGGCGCAGACAACAGGTTCCGGAAAATCTCCGTGATGAAATAACTCCGAAAAATATCATACTCATAGGTCCAACAGGTGTTGGGAAAACGGAAATTGCAAGGCGGCTTTCCACCCTTGCTGATGCTCCCTTTACCAAAGTTGAGGCTTCTAAATTTACTGAAGTTGGTTATATCGGCCGTGATGTTGAATCCATGGTAAGAGATCTTCTTGAACTGACAGTCAACGATGTAAAGTCAAGAGAACAAAAAGCCGTTCAAAAACAAGCAGAACAGATTGCAGAAGAAAGAATCCTTGATATTTTACTTCCAAAACCCAGGGCCAGCAAACCCAAGACCAGTGAAGAAGTTAAGGAATTTCAGCTTGAGGTAGTAAAAGAAAATAATGAAGATACGTCTTATGCCAATACCAGAGAAAAGCTTCGAAAGATGCTTAAAAATGGGAAATTGGATAACAGAGATGTGGATTTGGATGTAGCGGAGCGTCCCATGCCTGTAGTTGAAATTTTTTCAAATATGGGAATGGAAGAAATGGGTATCAACTTTAAGGATATCATAGGTGGCATGACACCCAAAAGCACCAAGCGGCGAAAGGTAAAAGTTCCTGAAGCTTTGGACATATTAACTTCAGAAGAATCCCAGAATCTTGTGGATATGGATAAGATTATCAAAAATGCTATTGACAAGGTTGAGCAGTCCGGCATTATTTTTTTAGACGAAATTGATAAAATTGTGGGAAAAAACGGAAGCCATGGGCCTGATGTTTCAAGAGAAGGCGTGCAAAGAGATTTGCTACCCATTGTAGAAGGGTCCACGGTTTCAACAAAATATGGCCCGGTCAGGACAGATCACATTCTTTTTATGGCATCCGGTGCATTTCACAAGTGCAAACCTTCAGATCTGATTCCTGAACTTCAGGGACGCTTTCCCATCAGGGTTGAGCTGAATTCCTTGGGACATAAAGAATTTGAAAGAATACTTGTAGAACCTAAAAATGCCTTAATACTTCAATATAAAGAACTCTTGAATACAGAAGGTGTTGAAATAGTTTTTAAAGAAGATGCGATAAAAGAGATAGCGAAAATTGCCGAAGAAGTTAACAGCCTCACTGAAAATATTGGCGCAAGGCGGCTGCATACACTCATGGAGCGTCTTCTTGAAGATATACTTTTTGATGCGCCGTATGTTGAAGAAAAAAAGATAGCGATTGATAAAACGTATGTGAACAACAAGCTCAAAGATATCAGGCATAATGAAGATCTTAGCAGATACATACTTTAGGATGTAAAACATATGGATAGAAATGTTGCAGACATATTGATTGAGGCAATGCCTTATATCCAGAGATTTTCAGGGAAGACTATTGTTATCAAATATGGCGGGCATGCCATGGTGAATCAGCAGCTTAAGGAGGATTTTGCCCGGGACATAACTTTGATGAAACTGGTAGGAATGAAGCCGGTTGTTGTTCATGGGGGTGGGCCTCAGATTAATCTGGTTCTTGAAAAAATGGGGGTACTTCCGAAATTTGTCAAAGGGATGCGCCTTACCGATGCAGTAACCATGGATGTTGTTGAAATGGTTTTGGGTGGCAAGGTAAATAAGGAGATTGTTTCAGGAATTAATCGTGAAGGCGGCAGGGCGGTGGGTTTAAGCGGAAAAGACGGTGCACTGATTTCAGCGAAAAAACTGCATATTGTTTATCAGGAAACAGAAGATAAGCCGCCTGAAATTATCGATCCAGGCCTTGTGGGCCAGGTTACGCATATAAACACAGATATTATTCATACACTGATTTCAAACAATTTTATCCCTGTTATAGCGCCTGTAGGTTTTGGAGAAACAGGCGAAACTTACAATATAAATGCAGATCATGTGGCTGCCGGTGTAGCTGCTGCTCTTTTGGCTGAACGTTTGATTTTTCTTACGGATGTTGACGGCGTTCTTGATAATAACGGCGTTATGATTCCTTCTATTGATGCAGATAAAGTAAAAAAACTTATTGAAGAAAATACCATTTCAGGAGGCATGATTCCAAAGATACAATATGCGCTTGATGCATTACATGGTGGTGTTGAAAAAGTTCACATCATCAATGGTTGTAAAAGCCATGCGTTGATTTTAGAGCTTTTTACAGATAAGGGAATTGGGACGGAAGTTATTCAAAAAAAGGTGGCAAATTAAAATGACGAAGAATCAAACCATACAAAAGGCGGATCAGGTTATTGCAAATACGTATAAAAGGTTTCCTATTGTATTGACAAAGGGAAAAGGTTGTACAGTATGGGATGATGCGGGTCGTTCATATACGGATTTTGTTGCAGGAATAGCTGTCTGCAGTCTTGGCCATGCCCATCCGCAAGTTACAGCGGCTTTATGTGGTCAGGCAGAAGCCCTTATTCATGTTTCAAATCTTTACTATACAACACCTCAGGTAGAGCTTGCATCATGGCTTGTTGAAAACAGTTTTGCGGATAAGGTATTTTTCTGCAACAGCGGAGCAGAGGCAAATGAAGCAGCCATAAAAATTTCCAGAAAATATTTTCAAGATAAAAAAGATGATTCACGCTACACCATTATTGCTATGGAAAACTCGTTTCATGGGCGTACCATGGCT
>JAGVGX010000057.1 GCA_020056865.1 Desulfobacterales bacterium | reverse complement strand
CCGTATACAATCGAAGGAATGCCCCACATCACATCGAAGCAAAGCCTTACAAAATTTGAGAATTTGGAGTTTTTTCTGCGGTAAGCATTCAGGTAAAATGCAACAGGAAGTCCCAGAACACCTGCCAATAGCGTTGCACCGAATGCGAGATACAGAGAACCAATAATCGCATTAGCAATGCCGCCTTCTTTTCCCATATAATAACCACCCTTGGGTGTTTCGGTAAGCATGCTCCAGCTTAAAGCGGGAAGTCCGCGAAATAGAATGCTGCCGATCAATAGAACCAATGCCAGAACAATCATACCTGCTGAAAATTGCATCAGCAGTTTGAAAAACTTTTCTTCAGCCAGACGTCTTTTCAGATTACTCATAACGTAGGTTTCTTTCGATACGTGTTAACACAATTCTTGAAAAAATATTAAAGGCTATAACCACGAGAAGCAGAACCAGTGCGGCAAGCATCAGGGCTGAGTCATAAAGAGGAATGGAAAGCATTTCTCCGTAATTGTTGGCAATGAGTGCGGGTAAAGGATACCCGGGTTCAAACAATCCGCCCGGAACATGTACCACATTTCCCACCACCATTAAAACAGCCATCGTTTCGCCTAATGCACGGGATATACCCAAAACAATGGAAGCAATAATTCCTGCTCTTGTACGTCTTAGCAAAACACTTTTTACAGTTTCCCATTTTGTAGCGCCCAGAGATAATGAGGCTTCACGAAGCTCATTCGGAACAGCACGAAAAACTTCAAGCAGTACATTAATAATAATTGGAATAATCATGACTGCCAACACCAATCCACCCGCCAGAATACTGTACCCATTGGATTCGTATCCGAAGAAAGGTGCAATCTGATTTCTGATCAGCGGAACAATAAGAATGATGCCCCACACACCAAAAATAACCGAAGGAATTCCCGAAAGAATATCAATGAAAGGAGTGATAAAAGTAGTGACTCGTTTCGGAGCATATTCACTTAAATAAATTGCTGTAAGCAAACATACAGGAACAGCAATTACTACGGAAATGATTGTTACCCACAAGGTGCCGGCCAGAAAAGGAAGCATCCCAAACTGACCCCTGAGAGGAAACCATTTATCGGATAATAAGATTTCAGAGATCGGATGATCCTGTAAAACAGGAAGTGATTTCCAGATTAAGCCTCCAAATACTCCAAGAAGTATTGCCACAAGAAAAAGTGTAATCGCAAGCATAAACCCGCCAGCGACTTTGTCACCTTTCGTTCTTGAAAAAAACGACATTTATTTCAGGCTGTTCAATGCAGCGTCAATCTTGGCTTTGGGTAATGGAATATATCCGGCCGTATTTACTAGTTTTTGTCCGTCGGTAAGAACCCAGTTGAGAAACGCAACAAGAAGCGGATCGGTAGGTTTGCCTTTGGTTACAAAATATAAATCACGGGCAGGTGGTGATGGATATCGGTTTTCTGAAATAGCTTTCAGAATCTGATCTTTGGTTACATAAAAAGTTTCTTCGTCCGATAGAAATTTATCAGCGTTGATATCAATAGGAACCACTTTGATTCCTGTGTAACGGCTTTTGTTTTTGAATCGTAAGCATAACAAATATTGTTAAACCCAATAGCAAATTTATCGCTTTTCACGGCTTCGGTCACACCCGGATCACCCTGCACGCCGGTTCCCTGAAGGTTTTCCTGTTTTCCCCCAAGGTACTTTGCCCACACATCCGCTGCACCGCATGCATCGGCTCTTGTATATACATTAATTTTATCCTTATTGGTTTTGTCACCGGTCAACTCGCCCCAGGTTTTAATTGACCCTGTGATGAATAT
Source organism: Desulfobacterales bacterium (assembly GCA_020056865.1). The sequence continues at coordinate 1,663 of JAGVGX010000057.1, read as the reverse complement.
TCCTTTGAATTGTTCTTTTGTCAAACCCTTGTTCATGATAACCTGCAGCATAGGATTTTCTGCATTGATGATTGCGACAACGGCATCTCTTGTAACGGGAATACCAAATGCACCTTTTGCTTTTTCTTCAGGGCTGATTTCGCGCGAAACCATACCAATGTTTACAAGACCTGACAGAACATCGGTCATTCCTTTTCCTGCGCCACCTGCAGAAATATCAATTCGCACTTTGGGATTCAGTTTCATAAATTCTTCACCCCACTGCTGTGCCATTGGGTAAAGTGCAAATGCGCCCGAAAGCGTCAAATCACCACTTAATTCATCACCCGATTTACCGGATGAACCACAGCCCTGTGTCAGTATAACCAGCGCCATTCCTGCTATTGTAATCAGTTTTTTCATATAAAAAAAATTAAAACAAACAAAATCTATCGAATTAGTATGCAAAGATAAGAATCTTTTTAAAATCCAACGATTTCAACAAATTATTTCTATAAATCCGAATCATAGACACTCACTAGTTCGCTAGTTCACCACTCACCAGTTATCCTTCAAGGGTAACGCTCACCTTCTGCGTCTTCCCGCCAATAGGCGGATTCAGCTTGGAAACACAAACTTTAAATTTTTCCGCTTCTGGAAATTTTAAACGCAGTGCCTGAATAATATTGTATGCCACGTGTTCGATCAGCTTTGAACTTTTTTGCATTACAATTTTAATTTCTTCATATACCAGTTGATAGTTGATGGTTTTTTTCAAATCATCTTCTTTTGCTGCTTCTGTAAAGTCAGTATCAATGGTAATATCCACACGATAGTGCCCGCCGATAATCTGTTCTTCTGTATAACAACCGTGGTGGGCATAAAACTCCATTCCTTTAATTCTGATCTGGCTCATGTTGTTTCAAATAATGATGTGCTGCAAACTTACGATTCTTTCAAATAATCCACATCAGTATATTTCAATTGAAATTGAGTAGTTTTTTGTTTGAAAAACTAATTTTTCTCAGGTTAATAAAACAAGGCATAAGTCTGGGTTTCATTTTCTCCAAAATTAAATTGTGCCCAGTGATTGGTTGTCGTTCCGTTTTTTGTTAAATCCCAACTTAACCCCCATGTACTATGGTTTAAGTTCAGAACAATTGTTGTATCAACGGTTACTCCAATATAAGTTCCTGCATCATAATTAAATGAACAGGAATATCCAAAAGAGTAATTGGCATATTTCACTACAATTTTATCATTATCATTAAATGGTGATTGATTCTTTATATGCAGAGAAAGCCATGCCGGCGGATTGGGCTCATAATCAATCTCGATTTTGTTTTTGTGGCCTTCTTCAATCCCGGAAACTCCATTGGATCGCATCTCCCCGTTAAAGTATAAATTTCCCGAGGATTCTACACATTCATTGAACGGGATGTATGGTTTTATTGAATATTCATAATCATAGTCTCCACCTTTATAAAAATATTTTTCAGGAGAAAACTTATAATCAAACTCACCTTTTTCGTTTGTATAAAAACTGGAATAATATTCTGAATATGGAAGCCCATAGTGATTCGTATAGCCCCGGTACATTTTAATCTCCACATTCGGCATAGACTCACCTGTGGTTTTGTTTACCAGTGTTCCAACAATTCTTGTTTTAAACAGGTAGTGGTTT
>JAGVGX010000147.1 GCA_020056865.1 Desulfobacterales bacterium | reverse complement strand
TGTTATATCCAAAGTCTCAACCATGATTACAGACCCTCAACGCGAAAGAAAAAGTGACCCGGGAAACCCTGATATATGCAATGTGTTTGAGTTTCACAAACTTTACAGCTCTGAAGAAACCAGCAGCCAGATAAACAAAGAATGTCGCACCGCCGACATCGGGTGTGTTGCATGCAAAAAAATCATGGCAAAAAATCTTGTCCATTTTCTTGAACCGATTTATGAAAAAAGAAAATATTATGAGGCACAACCGGAAATTATCAATCATATCTTTGAGCAAGGATCTGAAAAAGCCAGAAAGATTGCTCAGCAAACAATGATTGAAGTTCGATCATTATTAAATGTATAGTAACCGTTCACAGTTTACAGTTATCGGTTCACGGTTGAAAAACAGAAGGTAGAGAAAAGTTATGTGGTCATCAGTTGAAATCAATATCCAAAATGCTTCAATCATTAAATAGTTCATCGAAAAACCTGTGAACTGTGAACCGACAACCGTGAACGGTTACAATATATAAATATCAAAATGACAACAGACAGTCCCTACAAAGTCGAACTCAACAATGTATTTGAAGGGCCCATGGACCTTCTTGTATACCTGATTCAAAAAAATGAAGTAGATATTTATGATATTCCTATTTCCATGATAACAGATCAGTTTATTCAATATCTTGAATGGATGCAATCTTTGAATATTGATTTTGCAGGTGATTTTCTTGTTATGGCCGCTACCCTGACACAAATCAAGTCAAAACTGCTACTGCCTGTCCATGAAAGCGATGAAGAAGAATTAGAAGACCCGCGCATGGAAATAGCCGGGCCGCTTCTCGAATACATTGAAATGAAAAAAGCGGCCCAGCAATTGGCCGGCCTTGATCTTTTGGGGGACAATACATTTGCCAGGCGGTCAAACAATGAAGACTTTCTGCTGGACAATGAAGCCGACATTATTCAGGTCGGCCTGTTTGAGCTGATTGATGCATTTCAGAAAATGCTTGGAAAGGTATCTGATGATTCAAAAATAGAAATTAATGCTGATACGTTATCGGTAAAAGACAGAATGACCGAAATCATCGACATGCTTGAAAAAAAGGACTCTGTAACATTTGACGAGCTGTTTTCCTCACCGATCGACAGAAATGAAATTATTGTCACCTTTCTTGCAATTCTTGAAATGGTAAAAATGAGTCTGATACGATTTACTCAGCATGTTCAGCATGGCGTTATAAGAATCTTTTATATATAAGATAGTATGAAAAAAAATTTTTACGGCGCTGCTATTCAGGGCGCAAGAAACAGACAAGACAGAGCGCATGTGCATCAAATCGCCATACAGGCCATTAAACATGCAAGATACGATGTGCTAAGCGAGCATACAGTTGGAACAAACATTAATGATACCGCCCGTCTTCTTGAAAAAACGCTTGGGCCTCTACCACCTGCTGGAAAACAAAGAACTATTTTTGTCAGAAATAAAATGATTGAACTGATTGAAGGGGATATTGAAGCGGCTATTTTTGAAGTTTCCACGCCCAGTCTCGGCACTGGAATAGAAATCGCTCATGCCTATTTGCGCCCGCGAATGGGACTTTCCCACATACCTGTTACGGCTTTATATCAGAAAAATTACTGGCCGAACCATCTTTCAAGCATGATTAACGGAATTTCCAGTAAACACGTGCCTGGGTTTAATATTATTGAATATGATAACCCTGAAGATATACCAACCATAATTTATGATATTGTAACCTCATGTTTTTGATTCATGAGCCTGCTTGTTGAATATCTTTTGCCCATACAATATTAGCCAAAAGGAGAAAAAATGCTTGATTTCGAATTTACACCTGAACAACACGCGTTTATCAAATCATTAAGGGAATTTACAAAAAAAGAGCTTACGCCCAACTATACACACTGGGATCGCAATAATGAATTCCCTGCTGAAACAATTAAAAAAATGTCTGAAATAGGCCTCTGCGGTCTTGGCATATCAGAACAATACGGAGGTGAAGGTGCCGACTGTGTCACCATAGGTATTGCCATTGAAGAAATAAGCAAGGGTGATTTTAATATCGGCAGCATCATCGTTATGAGTTGCCTGGTTGGAGATATGATCGAAAGGGCAGCAACTTTGGAAGCAAAAAAACAATGGCTGCCAGAGATTGCTTCGGGCAATAAAATTGTGGGTATTGGGGTTACTGAACCGGACTGCGGAACGGATGCGGCAGCATTAAAATCAGTAGCTGTAAAAAAGAAAGATGTATACATTTTAAACGGGGAAAAATCCGGAGGCACTCTGGTTATGGCTGCAGATGCCATGATTATTCTGGCCAAAACTGATCCTGATGCCGGAGCAAAAGGGGTCAGCGCTTTTTTAGTTCCAATGGATTTGCCAGGCGTTAAAAGAACACCTTATGAAGATATGGGGAATAAGGGCATTGTCAGAGGTTCTGTTTTTCTTGATGATGTTGCTGTCCCGGAAAAATATCTTCTCGGCGCAGAAGGACGCGGGTTTATCGAAACCATGGCAACGTTTGACTTCAGCAAAACAATTATCGGGCTGATGTGTGTAGGAACTGCACAAGCAGCTTTGGATAACACCTTTGATTATACAAAAAAAAGGGTGGCTTTTGGCAAGCCGATTGTCCGCTTTGAAGGGGTATCGTTCCCTCTTGTAGAACATTATACAAAAATTCAGGCCGGACGCTGGCTGTGCTTTCATTCTCTGTGGTTAAAAGATCAAGGGAAAAGACATTCACGCGAAGCATCCATGGCCAAGCTGTGGTGTCCAAAAATGGCCGCAGATGCCATTCACGACTGTCTTATTTTTCATGGGCACTACGGATATACGCATGACTATCCTATTGAACAGCAACTCAGGGACGTTATCGGTTTTGAAATGGCAGACGGGACGGCAAATGCACAAAAGATCATACTCATTCGCGAATTATTGGGAAAAGACTATCTGCCTTATTAATTCTCATGTGCCGAATATTGCCCACATGCTGTTGCCTTATGGATGATATGCATAATATCATTCATAGACGTACCAGGGGTATTAATAAAAACAACATAACGATACAACTCTTTTTCTTTGTTTTCAATATACCCTGCCCTGGTAGCAATACCCCTAAGCGTTCCTGTTTTGTAGAACTCATTCTTCCCTTTGCGCATAAGATGACGATATGATGAAAATTGTTTTAAAATTTTCATCATATCTGTTGCACAAATCAAATTGTTTCTTGATATCCCTGAGCCTTCAGCAAGGCTGATATTATTGATTCCAAGGATATCACGTGCGTAGGTCGATACGGCCAACACGCCTTTTTCAAGGGTTGCCGGTGATCCATAAACCTTTGCGCCAAGCGAAAGCAGTATTTGATTGGCTATAAAATTATTCGAATATTCAAGAAGTTTTGATAATACCTGGTCCAAAGATAACCCGGAAATGTAGGTGGTTAAGGGTCTGTCTTTATCCATATTCACCCAACCTGTCTTTATTCGTCCTTTTACAACCACCCCTTTTTTATCAAGATAATAATGAAAAAGTTCACCCACATAAATGGCATTTTCTTTTTCTTTACGGGAAAAAACAATTCTGCCTTTATCAAAACCAGATTGCCTGATTTTTTTAATCGCAAAAGGCAGTAACGGCACGTGAGGGTCAGCACTCACCATGTTGCCGGATGCCGTCTGTTTAAAACTAACCGTATTATAGTTTACGCACAATGCGCCATTCGGAGCATCATAGGGCTCCAGAGACTCCGATACGCCTGGAATGATAACAGGGCTTTGAAAATAAGAACCATCCAGTATAATATCGTTTATTATGTTTTTTTTCATCGCTGCCAGTTTTACACAGATCATATCAGCAGCCAGCGTGATCTTTTTAGATAACAACACCGGATCACCATATCCTTTTATTTTTAGATTGGAATCCGCATCCAAATAAAATTTGGTAACAAAACGATAATCCGCGCCCAAATAATGCAGCGCTGC
>JAGVGX010000201.1 GCA_020056865.1 Desulfobacterales bacterium | reverse complement strand
GATAGCATGTGAGGTCGGACGAATATGTGTTGTGTCAACACGATTCAAAATATCCACATATTCAAGTATTTTCCCTATCTGAACAGCAAGTTCCTCCAACGCATGCTTATCTATATCAATACGAGCAAGATTTGCCACGTGGATAACTTCTTCATTGGTTATTTTCATTTTCTCTCCATGTTAACGTGAAACAACAATGGCAGATATATTATCCTTTTTCAGTCTGCCTATGGTCGCACCAGCTTCCTCATGGTTATTGAAATCCCCTATTTGGACTCTGATCCAAATTCCCTTTCCGGGAATCTTGGTTAGTGATCTATACGCAGGGTATCCTTTTTTTTTTAAATCCGACACCATGGTATCTGCAGAATCAGTATCTTTTAACGATGCCACCTGGATGGTATATTTATTATTGTCTTTTTCGCTGGCAACCGATTTCAAGGGCTCATCTTTTTTAGGTATCCACTTGTTTTCTTCAACGGAAAGCTGTTTTTTCTCAGGAAGCTGTTTTTGCGATAGCTCTGACTTCTTTTGTTTATGCAAATCAGATTGCATGTTACGGTCATCATTGAGATCATCGGTTTTTTTCAGAGCCTCGTAAAAATCCAGGCCTTTGGTTCCATTTTTTGCAGATGAATCAATTTGATAACTGTTATGTTCCTGTTTAATTAATGTTTGTTTTAATTCAGCAAGTTCTTTTAAAAGTGTTTTGGTATCAAACGTAACAGGTGCTGTCCCTCTTCCAACCCATATGCCCAATACAAACATCCATGCGGATGTAAAAAAAAGCAGAAAAAGCCATTTAACCAGCGCTTTATTTTTAGGATTCATTGTGTTTTTTTTATTATTGGGGGTCATATTGCATGCCTCAAGTTACATTTTTTCAGGCGCAGAAACCCCTAAAAGGCAAAGGCCGTTTCTGATAATTTTTTTCACCGCTGTTATAAGACAAAGCCTTCCTGAGGTCAGCAACGCATCATCTGTAAGCACCCTGTGCATGTTGTAATAGGAATGAAACCCGGACGCAAGTTGCATCAAATAAAATGTAATGCGATGAGGCTCCATATATCTGGCACTTAATTCGACAACTTCAGGATAACTGCCCAAGATCTTAATAAGGCGTGTCTCTTCAGGCTGTACCAGACTGTCTATGGCTTTATCATCCCAGGTTATCGTATCTATGCCTGTTTTTTTCGCCTTCTCAATAATACTGGATATTCTGGCATGAACATATTGAACATAATAAACTGGATTTTCGTTTGTTTTTTTCTTTGCAAGCGCCAAATCAAAATCCAGCGGACTCTCATAATGACGTGTTAAAAATATAAACCTTGCAGCATCACTGCCGACTTCCTTAATCACATCACTTAAGGTAACAAATTCTCCCGACCTTGTCGACATGGCTACAGGCTCACCTTCGCGCAAAAGATTAACCAGTTGGACAAGGATCACACTGAACATAGTATCATTTTTGCCGGACGCTTGTATAGACGCTTTAATCCTTGGAATATAGCCATGATGATCCGCTCCCCATACATCAATGATTTTTTCATACCCTCTGTCGAGTTTCTCCTGATGATAAGCAATATCTGCTGCGAAATAGGTCGTGTGCCCATTACTGCGCACAACCACACGATCCTTTTCATCACCAAAATCTGTTGTTCTAAACCAAAGTGCCTTATCTTTTTCATAAATATAATTGTTTTTTTTAAACCTGTCGATGACCTCATCCACCTTCCCGGAATCAAAAAGACGCTGTTCGCTGAACCAGTTGTCAAAACTTACCCCAAAAGACGCCAAATCCTTTTGAATGCCGTCTAAAATTTTTTTTGACGCAACGTCAGCGCAATATGAAATCGCTGTTTCTTCTTCAATATCTAAAAGGTCCCTCCCCATTTCCGTTTTTATATCTGAGGCTAAACCAATGATATATTCTCCCTGGTAACAGTCGTCAGGAAAATTGATATCATCTGAGAACAACGCCTTATACCTTAAAAAAACCGATCGGCCCAGTGTCTGTATCTGTCTGCCGGAATCATTTATATAGTATTCCTTTTCAACATTATATCCGCAGCATCTTAATATATTTGCCATACTGTCACCAATGGCAGCTCCTCTTCCGTGTCCGACATGAAGAGGCCCTGTAGGATTGGCGCTGACAAATTCAACCTGAAGCCGTTTCCCTTTGCCGATATTGCAAGAACCGTAATTAACATCCTGTTTATCTATCTCATTTAAAACAGCATGCCACTCGGAATCACATATAAAAAAATTAATAAAACCGGGACCTGCAATTTCTACTTTAGAAAAAATGCTGTTTTCATGTTCTATGTGGTCTGTAATAATTTCTGCAATTTTTCTTGGCGGCATTTTTTGGACACCAGCCATAATCATAGCAAAATTAGATGAATAATCCCCTTGAAATTCTCTTTTTGGCTCTTCTATCATGACTTCGGGAAAGTCTGCTGAAGACAAATGACCTGTTGCATATGCTTTATTTGCGGCAGCAATGATCAACTCTTTTATTTTCTCTTTCATGTAACTTAACATTCCTTAATAATTATCAAAAAAAGATTTATGATATGAATAATAAAATTTGGAGATGCAGGTCTATATGTTCAATGCTTATTTAGGGATTCAGTTGATATGTATTATTCAGAGTAAAAAAAGTCAAATTTTCACTGATTCTATAACAGAACTAAAATTACCCTGTTATTCACGCTCCCCTTATAAAACAAATATAACTGTATGTTAACCAAAACATGGTATAGCAAAGCGCTTTTATTTTAGTCTATAATAATGTTGACAATAAATGGCTATGTTACTATATTTAATTTTAAAATTAAATCTTAATTCTACTTTAACAAGGAATTTAATTATGGGAAAAGGCATATTGGAAATCAATGATGACAATTTTGATTCAGAAGTATTACAGGCCGACAAACCGGTTCTTGTAGATTTCTGGGCACCCTGGTGCGGGCCTTGTAAGGCAATCGGGCCAATCCTTGAGGATCTTGCTGAAAAATTTAATGAAAAAATAAAATTTGCCAAATGCAACGTGGACGACAATCCCGTATCACCAGGCAAATATGGCATAAGATCAATCCCTACGCTTATTTTTTTCAAAAAAGGATCGATTGAAGAGCAGGTTGTCGGTGTCGTTGCCAAATCCAAACTGGAAGAGATAATCAACAAGATCGCATAGGAACACGCTTCATGCCACACGCTCACTATGACGTCGTCATTATTGGCGGAGGCCCGGCAGGGCTGACCGCTGGTATGTATGCAGCAAGAGCCAGATTAAAAACGCTCCTGATAGAAAAATCGGTTATAGGCGGACAGATTATCGTAACCGACTGGATTGAAAATTATCCCGGTTTTCCGGAAGGGATAAGTGGCCAAGACCTTGCTGGTAAAATGGCAGATCAGGCAAAAAAGTTTGGGCTTGAAATAGAAACAAACGAGGTAATGTCTATTGACTGTACCGAACCCGTCAAAACCATGCAACTTAACGACAGAAGTATTTCCACTTATGCCATAATCGTTGCCACAGGTGCATCTCCAATGACCCTGGGAGTGCCGGGTGAGGATATTTACTATGGAAGGGGAGTATCCTTTTGTGCTACATGTGATGGTCCTTTTTTTAAAGGCTCCGTTGTTGCAGCAGTAGGCGGCGGAGATACCGCTATACAGGAAAGTATTTTTTTAACAAAATTTGTTAAAAAAATATATGTTATTCACAGAAGAGATGAACTCAGAGCAGCCAAGATATTACAGGAACAGGCTTTTGCCAATGAAAAAATAGAATTTATATGGGATTCGATTCTAACAGGTATCAGCGGCAGTTCAAACAATGTTGAAAAAGTAACGTTAAAACATCTGAAAACAGGAGATACAAAAGATCTTGATGTTGATGGATGTTTTATATGGATTGGGATTAAACCGAATACCGCTTTTTTACATAATACGGTGCAACTCGATAAATATGGATTTATCATTGCCGATTCGCATATGGAAACGTCAGTTCCAGGAATATTTGCCGCAGGAGATGGCCGGAATACACCTGTCCGCCAGATAACGTCCGCAATTGGTGATGGTGCGATTGCTGCTATATCAGCAGAACATTACATAAATAAGTTGAAACAATGAAAAATATTTTAATTATTTGTATGGCAGCGCTTCTGGTCTGCAATGGCTGCTTATGGAGCAAGGTCAAAAAAGAAGAAACAGCTCAAGAACTTGCTGATAAAGGCATTCATGAATTCAATGATGGCAATTACAAGTATTCTCTGGAGTTTTTTGAAAAAATTAAAGACTGGTATCCTTTCAGTAATTATGCTATAGTTGCTGAATTAAAAATTGCTGATGCCCACTATCATTTAAAAGAGTATGAAGAAGCAGTCGTAGCATATGAGCAATTTGAAAGCCTTCATCCCAATAACGATCAAAATCCTTATGTTTTATACCAAATCGGGATGTGCTTTTTTGAACAAATGGATACGCTTGACAGGGATCAAACTCCTGCCAGTAAAACACTAGAGGCTTTTCAGCAACTGACCAGGCGCTATCCTGAAACCCAATACGCGCGTCAAGCTGAAGAAAAAATCAGGAGGTGTATTAAAAGCCTTGCAGGGCATGAGTTTTCCGTTGGGCTTTTTTATTATAAAATGAAGCGCTACAAAGCAGCATTGAACCGTTTTAAGGCGGTAATCTCCGATTACCCTGATGTTGGTTTACACGTTAAGGCAATGAACCATATGGCTATGTGTGAATCCCAGCTTGAAAACATACAGGCGAAACTTGCAAGTCAGAAAAAAAAGGATGAACCGTTAACAAACAACGTTAATTGATAAACAATAACGATCATATCGTTATTGTAAATTTTTTTAATATAAAAAATTCCGGTTGCTTTAACCCATATTTTTTTTTAAGCAGCCGTATAAATTTAAGGAGAAACAAACATGTCTAAACAATGTGAAATATGCGGTAAAAAGCCAATGGTTGGCCATCATGTCAGTCACGCCCACAACTTAACAAAGCGTCGATTTAATCCAAATCTTCAAGGTGTTCGGGCGATTTTTAATGGAAATGTTAAAAAAATGGTTGTTTGTACAAACTGTATTAAATCAGGCCGTGTTGTAAAAGCCCCTTAACAATTTTAGAAACATATACGTCTGTATGAGACCTTTGATAGTATTTTTTTCAAAGGTCTTTTTATATACGCCCTACATCGAGAATTCCCTTAATTTTTTTAATTTCCATGATAATTCTATTCAGATGGTCTGTGTCTTTAACCGATATAATAAAGACATTCTTTACAGCATCGTTTTCAAGCGTTTTAATATCTGCATGGATGATCTGGGCATCATTTTTGGAGATACTCGCTGCCATTTCAGCAAGCAGCCCCAAACGGTCAGTTGATTCTACGTTCATTTTAACCGTATAGTTTTCCGGTATATTCTGATTCCATATCACATCAATTTGCCTTTCCGGATTCATTTTCAAAGCATTCACGCAATGCTTTCTATGAATCGTCACACCAAATCCTTGCGTAATGTATCCGGTAATGGAATCACCCGGAACCGGCTGGCAACACTTGCCAAACCGTATAAGAACATCATCAATACCCTTAACCAGCACGCCTGTTCCCTGTTTTTTCTTTTTTTCAGGAAACAAAAATTTTTCAAGGACATGTTCTTTATCCTGTGTCTCCGATTCCGGAACCAGTTTTCTTATAATCTGTACAGGAGTGGTTTTCCCATAACCAACGCTTTCAATTAAATTATCTATGTTATTAAATCCAAAATCTGCAACCACTTGTTCCATTTTTTTTGATTTTAAATGCACTGCAAAATCTAAATTGTATTTGCGAAAGGCTTTTTCACACATCTCCCAGCCAAGAGACAGGCTTCGATCTTTTTCCTGAGTTTTTATCCACTGCCTTATTTTCGAACGCGCCTTGATCGTTTTTACAAAATTTAACCAGTCTTTACTGGGGTGGCGTTTTTTTGATGTAAGAATTTCAACAATATCGCCTGTATGTAATTCATACTTTAACGGAACAATATGTCCGTTTACTTTCGATCCGGAGCACTGATTCCCGACTTCAGTGTGAATCAGGTATGCGAAATCTACCGGGGTAGCTCCTTTGGGAAGTGTTTTGATTTCTCCGCCAGGTGTAAACACATATACTTCATCAGGGAAAAGATCTATCTTTACATTTTCCAAAAATTCCTCAGGATCGCCTATATTTTCCTGGTTTTCAACAAGATTCTGAATCCAGGAAAATGTTTTGCTTGTATTTTTATCAATCGGCAGGCCCTCCTTGTAGCTCCAGTGCGCTGCAATACCCGATTGTGCAACATGATCCATTTCATAGGTTCGTATTTGTATTTCGATACGTTCACCGGAGTCACCAATCACTGTCGTATGCAACGACTGATACATGTTAGGTTTGGGCCTTCCGATGTAATCTTTGAATTTTATATCAATAGGCTTCCAAAGGGAATGCAATATACCAAGGACTTCGTAACATTGGGAAATGGTATGGAGTATGATCCTGAACGCAATAATATCGTAAACATCTTCAAACGCAAGATTTTGATCTATCATTTTCTGATAAATGCTATACGGGCTTTTATATCTTCCTGTAACCCTGCATTCTAAATGATGTTCTGCCATTTTTTGATCAATGTACTTTTTTATTTTTTCAATGTACTTTTCCCGTTCGCCCTTCTCCTTAATGATCCTGTCATTTATTTTAGTGTGTGCTTCCGGATGAAGATATATAAAGGATGTATTTTCCAGTTCGTTTTTAATCCAGTAAATACCAAGGCGTGCTGCTATCGGAGCATAGATATCAATGGTTTCTCCGGCAATCTTGTTTATCTTTTCGGGATTTTTATGAAACTGAAGCGTTCTCATGTTGTGAAGACGATCTGCAAGCTTGATAAGAATCACTCTGATATCATCTGCCATGGCAAGAAGCATTCGTTTGATGCTTTCTGCCTGACGTTCCTTATAACTTCCAAAGGTTAACGCACTGAGCTTGGTTACCCCGGATACGATATGATAAACATCCTGGCCGAACATGTCTTTAATTTCTTCGCCAGTAGCATGGGTGTCTTCAATAACATCATGCAAAAGCCCTGCTGCAATACTGACCGCATCTAACTTCATGTCAGCAAGAATACCTGCCACCTCTAACGGATGTGAAAGGTACGGTTCTCCGGACAGCCGCACCTGACCGTCATGCACCCTGGCAGAGTATATATAGGCACGATCAATAATATCTACGTCTGCATCCGGATTGTTTTCCGTTATTTTATCAATAATATCAGTAATTCGTATCATGGGCCATATAGATCAATACAATGTTGACGGCGCACAACTCATCAATACGCTTTTGCAAAAACAGCTCTTATACTCTTACACGGTTTTCCGCAACAGATACAAATGCCTGTTTCAACGCGGCCGTCAAAAGGTATGCAGCGTATGGTAACACGTAAGTCCTGCTTTATTTTCGTTTCGCACGTATCTGAACCGCACCAGTGTGAAAACACAAACCCCCCATGTATCTCCGGTTTAACCTCGTTTTCAGGGGTAAAATACTGATAAAATTCTTTTGTGTTGTCAATGGTTACACTATGCTTATGTCTCAGAGATAAGGCGCGCTCAAAAAGTGTTGACTGAATGTCGTCTAATATATGCGTAACTTGTCCTAAAAAATGCTCTCTTTTATAGGTTGTTTTCTCTCTATGTCCCTTGTCTCTTCTTCCGACAAACAAAGAATCTTCGGCTATATCCCTCGGACCAATCTCAATTCGCAGCGGGATTCCTTTTTTAATCCAGTCCCACCCCCTTGCGCCTCCAATATCCCGGGTGTCGATTTCCACTTTTATATTTGTATTGTGAAAAACAATGTCTTGGAGTTGTTTTGCCAGACGCTGGGTATATTCCATAACCGCTGATTGTTCATCTGGCTTCCTGAAAATAGGCAGCAATACCACATGAGAAGATGCAATTTTGGGCGGAAGGATAAGCCCATCATCGTCGCTGTGCGTCATAATCACACCACCTATAAGACGTGTCGATGCCCCCCATGAGGTCGTCCATGCATACGATTCTTTTTCGTCTGCCGTCTGAAACCGGATGTTGGAAGATTTGGCAAAATTTTGTCCCAGAAAATGCGATGTGCCTGCCTGAAGTGCCTTTCTGTCCTGCATCATTGCCTCAATACACATGGTTTCAATCGCACCGGGAAACCGCTCCATGGGAGTTTTATATCCT
>JAGVGX010000124.1 GCA_020056865.1 Desulfobacterales bacterium | reverse complement strand
GTTAACAGCTTATGACTATCCGTTGCAATAGACAGCAGCGCAAACACGACCGAAGAAACGATGAGAGCGCCTTGCTTTCCGGACCGCAGCCGTACCGATTGTTTAATTATTTGAAATATTAAGATCAGTAACAGTACGACTCCGACAATACCGCCGAAAAAAAATGTTGCAATATACCCGCTGTGTGCATGCTGAAAATTTGTATCCAGAGTTACGACAACTGTCTCGGTTGCGGCGGCCATACCGTGGCCGAACAACCACGTGCCATTAGTAATCCCGTCTGAAATAACCTGTTTCCATATTACGAACCTGTAACTGGAAGTTGCCTCAAAAATTCTCCCCAAAGAAAATAAGTGCACATAATTAAGGAACCACAAAGCTATCCCGAAAAATCCGATAAGCATGAGTATTATTTTTCTACCCTGAACAATCAAACCTGCAAGAACAGCCGCAAACAGCGCTAAAATAGGACCACGACTTTGCGCAAGGATAACACAAAGAGCAAGAACAAAAAGAGCACAAATTCTTAGCGCTTTTACAGGTTTTTTTTCGGAAAATAGTAAAAACAGAAATAGCACAGCATAAGTACAGGCCCCAATAATGGGGTGCTCAACACGGCCTAAAAAAACCAGCCTACTGGCAAAAGGTTTATCCCAAAAATACAAAACAATAGATACCAATCCCCATGCTGCCGCCCAAAGGGAAACGAACTTTAACTTTTCCTCTAAGGCGTACTTATGAAAAAACACCACACAAAGAAAGAAAAAAAATAGAAAAGAAAACCAACGCCTTAAGGGCGTTGCAATATCAGTGAGAGGTGCGGATGATATATTCAGGACAACAGTTAACGCTAAATATGAAACAAAAAAAACAACAGAGATAAAAATTTTAGACTTTATAACATTATAATATTCTTCCTTTCTTGTTCGTGCGAATAAAACAAATGGCAACAATACAAATAAGTAAAAATAATTATTATGAGCCTTTGAGCTCAGCGGGCTGAAAAAAAGCAACAAATAAATCACAAAGGGAATTAAAATAACCGATAGCTCATACTGTTTTATTTTTATCATAAGAAACCCTCAACCAAGAATTCCGCATAATTACACACCACTTAATCATTTTACAGCAATCGCCATCATTAGATGTTATCTTTACAAGTAAAAGAAAATAGATGCGTTTCCTCAAACAGCTTTTCATAACCTTTGGTCATGCGGGTTGCGGAGAAATCAGTAACGACCCGTTGTCGAGCATTAGCACCCAACTCAGCCAGACGTTTTTTCGGCAAAGAAGCCAATTCATTCATAGCCTGTGCAAGTCCGTCTATGTCTAAAGGTTCAATCAAATGTCCCAGTTTAACCGTGCCAAAAACTTCGGGGACTCCACCCACTCGGGATGCAATAACAGGCAGCCCAGAGGCCATTGCTTCCAATAAGGAAAGGCATAATCCTTCTCGCAATGAGGGAATAATAAAAACATCAAGCGCATTTAGAACTTCTGGGATATCTATTCTAAAACCAAGAAAAAAAACCTTATCACTGATGCCGCATCTCGAAACTATATTTTTCAACTCTGATTCGAGTGGCCCTTTCCCCACTATGAGCAAAATACTATCTGGCACTTTTTCAACAAGTTTTGCATAAGAAATAATCAAAGTTTTCTGATTTTTAACAGCAGTGAGTCTACCAACAGTTCCGAACCAATAATTAGCCACAACCCCCGGCAATAAAGCCTCCCTGCACTCTGATTTAGACCTGGGATTAAGAAAATCATCAAGAGGGATTCCATTTTGAATAACGGTAACTTTACTTGCAGGCAAAGACCAGTTTACTTTTAATACATATTCCCCAACGGCATATGAAATGCATATAATCCCGGCCAGCTTCTTATACAAAAAAAAGTTGAACAGTTTTCTTCGGTACGTTTCAGCCTTTCTGAGCCCATGAATAGTGGAAAAAATGGCCGGATCAGCATTCGATAGCAAAGATGCCAAAACACCAATTGCTGTAGCACGGTGGCGATGGCAATTGATAATGTGGATATTTTCCTTTTCAATTATTTGCTTGATTTTGGCAGTCACAAAATAACGATACCAAAGCGCCTTTTTTTTATCGATGTTTAAATAGATCGTTTTGCAGCCTCGTTTTTCAAGCCGGTTATTCCCATCGTTCGCACCGCTTAAATAACAGACAATGGTTCTAAATTTACTGCTATCGAGAGATGTCTGTTCATTAAGCAGGGGGTAATTTCCAGAATATTTGCTGACAATTTGCAAAACATTGATCATAATTTAATTCCTGAAATAAGAAGCTGTTTTGTTGTCATAACTATGGAATGAAAGAAAACATAGATTGTTACTGACATATATAGAGTGCCCCCTGCTTTCGCTTGTTATTCAACTAAGATTAGTCCGATTCCTACTTTTCTTCCCAAACCCTCAGGGCCGATCAGCTCTTTTGTCGGATATTTCTCTTTTATTTCCTGCCAGAACCTGAATACCTGAATATCAGGAAACTTTGAAGTGGGCAGAATATCATGAAAAGCTATAACTCCACCGGGCCTTACAAGATCGCCGTAATTTAAAAAATCTGCTTTTACTCCTTCATAGGTATGATCACCATCTATAAAGGCAAAATCGACAGGCTTGTTGCCGAATAAACCTTCTACTTCTTGCATTGTTTGAATATCATGTGAGTCTTTTCTAAGGAGATGCATCTTTTGTCCAGGTTTTACAAAAGACTGATAAAACTGGACTCGACATAAAGGATATGCACCTCCGAATTCTCCTCCCGGTAAATCCACGCTGACGATTACGGCATTATCCGTTGCTGCCTGTGTCCAGAGGTATAATGTTCCGCCCCTTGCAGTGCCGATTTCAAGAATTCTTGAAGGTGATAGATCGCAGATGATTTTATAAAGTTCTTCAATTTCAACCGGATTCTGGCGAGGTTCAATTGATTTGAAAAACCCCTTTCCTCTATACGCAAAAGGCACTGCAAATCTTGCATGCATTGAATAAAGCTTATTTTCCAAAAGTCGCAATTGCCGGATTCCCTGCCTCTGATGCAAGCCTGCAAGCACCCCGTAATATAACTTTTTTATCATATATGACCCTGGTTAATCAAAAGATGAAGATTTTAAATTCCAAACTTGTTGCTGTTAAGAAAAATGGCATTACCCCACATTAAAAGACCGCTTGAATTATATTTCGGTTTGAAAATATCATAAAGAATAAATCCATAATTTCTAAGGCATAGATCTATGTCACTATACAGGGCCCCGCCATCATACAGCGGGTTGAAGAGTATCTCGGTATATACTGCAAGGACCGACTTTTTCAGCACGTTTTCCGCACCACGCAAGGCAAGTAATTCGGCGCCCTGAATGTCGAGTTTTATGAGCTGTATGGAATGGTTTCCGTTTTCTTTCAACCAGTCGTCCAGCGGCATTACCTTAACTTTTTTTGTACTCTTTAATGATGCGCCTCCGGGATCAATTTCTTTAAGCCGCTTTCCAGGCCTAAAAAGAGAGGTATTCCCGGGGGATACGGTTATGCAAAAATCTTCGAGCCCTTTATGGTCCGATAATGCACAATAATAAGGAAAAAATCTTTTATCTTCCCGGGCGAATTGATTCAGAGTTTTTTCATAAAGCGGGTTTGGTTCGAAAGCATACACGGAAGCTTCAGGAAATATCTTTAAAAGCTTTTTTGAAATGCGACCATTGCTTGCGCCGGCATCAATAATGCCTGTAATCTTATGACTTTTTAAAAGACGTTCCAAAGTTCTGTACGGATCATCTATAGATAACAGGCTGTTTTTTTTTGCAAAGATTGTACTTCGCACCAGACTATCAAATAATTTTGCCATATTCTCCTCTATAAAAACTTACCTGCCCGAAAGAATATTATAGAAATTATCAGCAACAGCTTTGAAGCTGAATTTGTTTTCAGCCTGTTTTCGCCCGGCAGCTCCCATTGATTTTATCATATCTCTTTTCAAAATAAGTGTTTCAAGCGCGTCAAACCATTCTTTCCTCCCTGACACCGCAATGCTGTTTTCTCTGTTGAGGATCTCGCCGGTTGCACCGATAACGTTTCCAACCACCGATATCCCGCAGGCAATATATTGGATCGCCTTTATAGGTGACTTCCCTTTGTAGAATTCGTCATCATTGAGCGGCAAAAGGCCTATGTCAAGGTTCCGGACAAAATCAGGTTCCAGCCCCGGTTTAAACGGGTGATAATCAAATGGGCAGGATAACTCAGGTTTTTGGCCTGAAAAAATTGAAAGTTTTATGAAGGGGTGTTTATTCAGCAGGCTTGACAAAACCTCATCGAGTTGTTCAATAAGATTGATGTTAACAGGCGCTCCAGCCCACCCGATTGTAACGCTTCTGTCTTCAGGATTTTTTTCTTTTGGTTTCCATAAATCAAGATCGAGGGCCATAGGAATGATTTCCACCGAATCGGTAAATTTTTTGGCATATTCAGATAAGAAAAAACTTGAAGTTGTAACTACATCGGATCGTTTAAGCCACAATTGCATTCTTTTTCTCACCCTGAACCCGGCAATAAGAGAATACGATTTCTCCGGGCGGGTATAAATGGCATCATCGAAGTCAAAAATTACACGCTTGCTGCCGTCAATCAGCTTTTTGGAAAGGGAGTAATTGAAAAGATATTTCTGATTCAAAAGAATATCGAAACGGCTGACTTCCTTTATCAGCGATTTATTTATGCCGTCTCTGTTGAGCAGCTTTACATTCAACTCTCTGGATTTAAAATATTCGAGATATTGGGCGAGACGGTATTTTGAGCTTCCTTTTCCAAGGTCACGGCTGTAAAGAGCAAGCATATTCATTATAAGCGGCCTGTTGTATCGTGTAGCGAAAAGTTAGGAGGTTGCAATTAAATAATAAAGGCTGAAAAAATATTTTAAAGTGGTACGCCCGGCTGGAATCGAACCAGCGATCTTCAGCTCCGGAGGCTGACGCCCTATCCACTGG